>JBJEIV010000406.1:0-32527 GCA_051877395.1 Candidatus Ornithomonoglobus sp. | reverse complement strand
ACATAAGAAAGAAAAATTTCGGTATTTATTATACTTGACAACGGGATAATAAACTTATAAAATAATGTAAAAGGAAAAAAGAAGATTAGTAGTGAAATTGAACGGAGGTAAGCAGTATGGACAGAGTTTTAATTGCCGGAACAGGCAGCGGCTGCGGTAAGACAACAGTTACCTGTGTTATATTGGGAGCGTTAAAAAACAGAGGAATAGATATAACAGCGTTCAAATGCGGGCCGGACTATATAGACCCTGCATTTCAGGAGGGAGTAATAGGAGTAAATTCCTATAATCTTGATTCCTTTATGATGACATCAAATACAATAAAATACCTTTTAAGCGAGCACGCGGGAGAAATATCGGTAATTGACGGAATAAAGGGATATTATGACGGCATTCATCTTTCGGAGAGCGCAAGCACCTGTGAAATGGCGCTGATAACAAAAACTCCGACAATTCTTGTTATTGACTGCAACAGAATTGAAGCGTCTGCGGCGGCTGTTATATACGGCTATATGAAATACAGCAAGAATACAATCAAGGGTATAATATTTAACCGGCTTAATCCTTCTCTTTATGACGGAATGAAGGAAATCTGCGAGGATTTAAAAATAAAATGCTACGGATATATACCTAAAATTCAGGCGGACGTTATGGAAAATAAAAACCTTTCATTTGTTACAAGCTTTGAGGTTGAGGATATAAAGCAGAAGATGGCTCAGCTTACCGCGCAGGCGGAAAAAACTCTTGATATAGACGGAATTACAGAGCTTGCCAAAACGGCTAAGGACATAAAGTATGATCCCATAGACATACCGTATATAGGAAAGGCAAGAATAGCCGTTTCAAACGACAAGGCTTTCTGCTTCCATTACAGGGACAATATGGAGCTGCTTGAAAAAATGGGAGCTGAAATTGTTGAATTTTCACCTCTTAACGATGAAAAGCTGCCGGAGGATATAGACGGCTTGTTTATCTGCGGCGGGTACCCGGAGATGTACGGACTGGAGCTTGCAAAAAATAAGTCAATGCTTGCTTCGGTAAGAGATGCCGTAAAATCGGGTATTCCAACTATTGCCGAGTGCGGCGGATTTATGTATCTGCATGACACAATGAACGACGTAAAGGGAGTTAAGCATAAAATGGCGGGCGCCATTGAAGGAAACTGCGTGAGAATAAAGCCGCCGGTCAATTACGGTTATATTGAATTTATTTCCGACACCGATAATATGCTTTTTGAAAAAGGCGGAGTTATAAAAACCTATGAGTTCCACAGATACGAAAGCACAAATCCCGGAGACGCGTTTATAACGCATATAAACGGTGAGGAGATGCGCAGTATTCAGGCATCCGATACTCTGTATGCCGGATTTCCGCATCTGCATTTCTATTCAAATCTTGAAATGCCCGAGAAATTTATGAGGGCGTGCGTAAAATGAGACTGGTACTGATAAGGCACGCTAAGACCTACGGAAATCTTATGAGAAGATATATAGGGACGACAGATGAGGATATTCTTGAAAATACGGTAATTACAAAACAATATCCCGATGCGGATATCGTAATAGCGAGTCCCTTAAAAAGATGCGTACAGACGGCAAGGCTCATATATCCGAAAAAGGATATAGAGCTTTGCCGTGATTTTTCTGAAACGGATTTCGGCGATTTTGAGAATAAATCCTATGAGGATTTAAAAAGCAATGAGCAATATCTGGAATGGCTGGCTTCAGACGGTAAGCTGCCGTTTCCCAACGGTGAGTCGCGCGAGCATTTTAAAAGCAGGTGCATAGCGGCGCATAAAAAAATAATGTCGGAATATGAAGGCAAGGATTTAGCCTATATTGTTCATGGCGGCACGATCATGGCAATCATGCAGCATATTTTCGGCGGAGAATTTTATGATTATCAGGCAGAAAATCTAGGCGGGTATGTGGTTACATATAATCAAGGTAAACACATGACAACTAAAAATACGCTTGACTATTATATAATTTGATGATACAATTTATAAACATCGGAATATTATAGCTCAAGGGGGTGTTTTTATGGATACGAAAACCGCAAACAGAGTTTCGGTGATTACCATTGTATTGAATCTGCTTTTGTCACTGCTTAAATTTATAATAGGCTTTGCGGCTCATTCGCAGGCTTTGATTTCGGACGCGGTTCACTCTGCGTCGGATGTGATTTCAACAATAGCGGTGATTTTCGGAATAAACCTTGCGTCTAAAAAATCCGACAGCGGTCATCCCTACGGGCATGAGAGAATAGAGTGCATTTTTTCGATAATCCTTTCAATGCTGCTTTTTGCAACCGGCGCGGGAATAGGAATATCGGCGGTAAAAACGATAATAAACGGAAACGAGATAATAATTCCGGGCAAAATCGCGCTGGGCGCCGCGTTTGTTTCAATAGCGGTCAAGGAATGGATGTATCACTATACAAAGCGCGCGGCAAAGAAGGTAAATTCATCGTCAATGATGGCGGACGCGTGGCACCACCGTTCAGACGCGCTTTCATCAGTCGGCTCTCTTATAGGTATCGGCGGCGCGATTTTAGGCTTTCCGATATGCGAGCCAATTGCAAGTATCGTAATATGCGTGTTTATTGTAAAGGCGTCATACGATATTTTTATGGAGGCGGTAAACAGTCTTGTTGACAGCTCATGCAGCGATGAGGAAATAGAGCAGATGAGAAATGTTATAAAGCGTGTCGAGGGTGTAAAGTCGATTGACCTGCTTATGACAAGACGCTTCGGTTCAAAGGTCTATGTTGATGTTGAAATATCCGAGGACGGAAGCATAACTCTGTTTGACGCTCATAAAACGGCGGAAAAGGTTCATGACAATATAGAAAAGAATTTCAAGGATGTAAAGCATTGCATGGTACATGTAAATCCGGTGTCGGAGGAATAATTCTCGGGTATCGGATTTTATACTTGTAATCAGTTAATAATTATGATAAAATATTAATATCAAATCACAAGGAGATGATATAAATGCTTACAATAAAACAGATTGAAACGGCTGCTGTTACTGCTGCAAAGGAGTTTCCTATAAAAAGTATCAGCCTGTTCGGTTCATATGCAAATGGAAAAAATACACCACAGAGTGATGTTGATTTGCTTGTAGAATTTACAAAACCAATTACACTTATAACCTTGTGTTCATTAAAGCTCAGAATGGAGGAGCTTCTCGGCACGTCGGTTGATGTTATCCATGCTCCTGTTTCAGAGGAATCTATAATAAAAATTGATAAGGTGGTTCCGCTTTATGCTGCATAGGGATTATATTATATTGACAAAAATAATTGAGGAAATTGATATTGCATTTGAAATGATGGGAGATATTGTTTTTGATGATTTTAATGCCGATGAAAAGCTTAAACGCGCAATATGTATGACCGCAATTAATATAGGAGAGCTTGTAAAAAATCTTTCAGGAGAGATTAGATTACAATATAATCATATACCATGGAAAGCAATTTCCGGTTTTCGTGATGTGGCTGCGCACAAATACAGAACATTATTCATGGATGATGTTTATAATTCAGTAAAAGAAGATTTTCCTGAATTAAAGGACAATATAAACAAAATATTATCAGAAAATAAAAGTAGAAAAGACTTTTAATGATGTAAAGCTATAGTACATGTAAATCCGGTGTCGGAGGAATAATTTATCCAGTACCGGATTTTGTTAACACAAGAGAAATATTTTCTTATATTTATAAAGGCACAACAAATAAACCCACCGAAAAGTTTGGGTTTAAAAATATAAAAAATATAACAGACCGATTTTTTCATGCTGAAAGGAAAACACTGTTTTGTTGTTCTTTATTTATTCAGTTTTTATTTTGTTAATATTTATTTATTATATATTTATTTATTTGTGTCTGATTTTCCGAACGCGGATTTTCCGACAACGGATTTTCCGAACGCGGATTTTAAACGACAGCCTTCCCCCAAAGCTGTCGGATATGATAATAGCATAAATATACTATTTCTGCCCCTAATTCTATCACAAAAATGATAAGAATGCAACAGCAAGTTTTCGGGATTTGACGGCTAATTTTTAGTGATTGAAAAATAAGCCAAGATGTGTTATAATAGGCATATAAAAAAACCGAGACGTTTTCCGCCGACGCTTCAGCCTCAGCATCAATTCCCCCGCCGATGCTGAAATTTTTAAATAATGGTTGAAAATGAGTAAAAGTCGTGTTATAATAAAAATCGGTATTAATATACAGCTGAAAGGAAAAATAAAATGGCAGATAAATTATGGGGCGGACGTTTTCAGAAGTCCACGGATAAAAAGGTTGATGATTTCAATTCGTCGATCCGTTTTGACAAAAGAATGTACAGGCAGGATATACGCGGCTCAATAGCGCACGCGACGATGCTCGGTAAGCAGGGAATAATTCCTCAGGAGGATGCGGACGCGATAGTTTTGGAGCTGGGCAATATCCTCAACGACATTGAGGACGGAAAGGTTGAATTTCTCATTGACGCCGAGGATATCCACATGAATATCGAAAAAATTCTCACGGACAGAATAGGCGACGCGGGAAAGAGACTTCATACGGGAAGGAGCCGCAACGATCAGGTAGCGCTTGATATAAGAATGTATCTTATGGACGAAACGGCGGAGATTGAGGAAATGCTTGTTGAAACAATGAGCGCATTCGTACAGCTTGCGAAAAATCATGTTGACACGATCATGCCGGGCTATACTCATCTGCAGAAGGCGCAGCCTATAACGTTCGCGCATCACTGCATGGCGTATTATGAGATGTTTAAGCGTGATTATTCGCGTCTTGTCGACTGCCGGAAAAGAACAAACGTAATGCCGCTCGGCTCGGGCGCGCTTGCGGGAACAACATACCCGCTTGACCGTGAATTTGTCGCGGATATGCTCGGCTTTGACGATATAACAATGAACTCGCTTGACGGAGTTTCGGACAGAGATTTTGTTATTGAGCTTGCAGGCTGTCTTGCAATGGTGATGATGCACGCAAGTCGTTTTTCGGAGGAGCTTATTCTCTGGTCAAGCAACGAGTTTTCCTTTGTTGAGATGGATGACGCGTATTCGACAGGCTCGTCAATAATGCCGCAGAAGAAAAACCCCGATGTCGCTGAGCTTATAAGAGGTAAGGCGGGACGCGTTTACGGTGATCTTATGGGACTTCTCACAATGATGAAGGGTATTCCGCTTGCGTATAACAAGGATATGCAGGAGGATAAGGAGCAGATATTTGACAGTATAGATACCGTTAAGCTTTGTCTGCCGGTGTTCTGCGATATGATAAGAACAATGACCGTAAATGTGAATAATATGTATGAGGGAGCGAAGGGCGGCTTCACAAATGCAACGGACGCGGCGGATTATCTTGTAAAGAAGGGACTTCCGTTCCGTGACGCTCATGCTGTGATCGGCAATATGGTATTTTATTGTATACAGAACAACAAGGCGATAACCGACCTTTCACCGGAGGAAATGAAGTCCTTCTCCGATATAATTGAGGATGATATATATGACGCTGTTTCGATGGAAACCTGTGTCAATGACAGAAAGGTCATAGGAGGTCCGGCAAAGCAGATTACACTGAAGGCAATCGCAAAGGCTGAAAAATACATAGAAAGTATAGAATGACATAGAAAGGAATTGTAAAGCTATGGGCAGAATGTTTGGTACAGACGGCATCAGAGGTGTGGCAAATGTTGATTTAACGGCTGAGCTGGCATTTAAGGTGGGTCAGTGCGGCGCGTATGTTCTTACAAAAAATTTAAAAAAGAGACCGAGAATACTTATCGGCAAGGACACAAGAAAATCGGGTGATATGCTTGAGGCGGCATTGACTGCGGGTATGTGCAGCGTGGGAGTAAAGGTAATTCCGTTGGGAGTTATTCCTACTCCGGCAGTCGCGTATCTTACGAGAAAGTATAAGGCGGACGCGGGCGTTGTTATTTCCGCATCGCATAACCCATGCGAATATAACGGAATAAAATTCTTTAACGGCGAGGGCTATAAGTTAAAGGACGAGGTCGAGGACGAAATCGAGGCTTACATAAGGGGCGAAAAGAAGATTGAAGATCTTCCGACACACGGCAGGGTCGGCTATATCAGCGCAAATCATAACGCTGTTGAGGATTATGTCGCTTTCGCGTGCTCAACGATAGACTGCGACCTGCGAGGAATGAAAATTGCCATAGACTGCGCGAACGGCGCAAGCTATCAGACAGCGTTCAAGGCTCTCAATAAGCTCGGCGCCAATGTTGAGGCGATACATAACACGCCGGACGGCGTAAATATCAACGCGATGTGCGGCTCAACCCATATGGAGAGCTTGCAGGCATATGTGACCTCAATCGGCGCGGATATCGGTCTTGCTTTTGACGGTGACGCAGACAGACTTCTCGCGGTCGATGAAAACGGAAAGCTTATAGACGGCGATCAGATTATGGCGGTATGCGCAAAGTACATGATGGAGCAGGGAACACTCAGACAGAACACTCTCGTAGCGACCGTAATGAGCAATCTGGGACTGTTTATAGCGGGCGATAAGATCGGTCTTAACATACCGCGCACAAAGGTTGGCGACCGTTATGTTCTTGAAGAAATGCTCGACAAGGGCTATTGTCTGGGCGGCGAGCAGTCGGGTCACATCATATTCCTTGACCACAACACGACCGGAGACGGACTTGTAAGCGCGCTTCAGTTCCTTGCGGTGCTTAAAAAGACAGGTATAAAAGCGTCGGAGGCGGCGTCGCTTGTCGAGGTTCTTCCGCAGGTGCTTGTAAACGCGGTCGTAAAGCCGGAAAACAAGGATAAGTATCTTGAGAATGAGCAGATCGCAGAGGAATGCAAAAAGCTTGAGGAGGAGTTTGCGGGAGAGGGCAGAGTTCTCATCCGCCCGTCCGGCACGGAGCCGCTTGTAAGAGTTATGATAGAGGGTAAAAATCAGGCGGTGCTCGAAGAAAAAGCGACAAAGCTCGCAAGGCTTATTGAGGAAATATTGGGATAAATGTATTGTACAGCGAAAAGCGGCTTCAGCTTTTTGCTGTACAATTTTTTGCGTTTATTGTGTGTTAGAATAAATACAACAAATGAAATATGCAGATAGGGGAGAGAAAAATGAAGCTGACCGCAAAGGCGAATACGGTATGTCTGCTTGAAATTCTGAAGGAATATTCAGACTG
Organism: Candidatus Ornithomonoglobus sp.; assembly: GCA_051877395.1. Classification (GTDB taxonomy): domain Bacteria; phylum Bacillota; class Clostridia; order UBA1381; family UBA1381; genus Ornithomonoglobus. The sequence continues at coordinate 25,335 of JBJEIV010000406.1, read as the reverse complement.
CGACAATATTCTGAAAATGAAAGAAATTATAGAGAAAATGAAATATATTTACGGTCTCAGCGTAGACCGCCGGACTGTTTACAGCAGTGTCGCGGTTTTATTTGAAATGGGCTATGATATTTCAATCCCGGAGGAAAACGGTGTGGGATACTATCTTGATTCGAGGGATTTTGATTCCTCCGAGGTGCGCCTTTTAATGGACAGCGTATATTCCAATCCCTGCATATCCCAGTTACATTCGGGACAGCTCATTAAGAAGCTTCAGAAGCTGCTGCCGCAGGCAAAACGTAAAATGTACAGTAATCTTACAGTCATAAGCTCAGGAAGGAAAACGGATAACAAAGAGGTTTTTCATAATATTGATTATCTTGACGAGGCGATCAATATAAAAAGGAAGGTCGGATTTACATATCTGAAATATGATTTTGATAAAAAGCTCAAGCCGCGGAGGACAGAAAAATATATTGTAAGTCCTTATGCTATGGCGGCGGCGAATGACAGATATTATCTGCTTTGCAAATGTGACAGTCATATGAGTGCGGTCAGTCAGTTCAGAATAGATAAAATCAAGGATATAGAAATTCTTGATCGACCCTGTGTTCCGTGTCCTAAGGACTTTTCCCCGTCAAAATACAGTGATCAGGCAATATTTATGTACGGCGGCGAGATTGGCAGAGCTGTTATTAAATGCGATAACTGTATGCTGGATCAGGTTATAGACCGGTTCGGTACGGATATTAAAATAGAAAAAAATAATGATGATACCTTTACGTTCACGGTCACAGGCAGTCTTGAGGGGCTTGGCTATTGGGCAAAGCATTATGTGGACGTGTGCGAGGTAATAGAGCCGCAGGCTATGCGTGATAAGGTGATCGGGTTAATTAAAAATAATAAATATAACTTCTGAATAATGTGAAAAAAGGAAAATAAGAGAAAATCCAACAGCATAGATATTAAACAGCGGCAGAAGAAAAGCGCCTTATGATCGTTTTATTAAACGGTTATAGGGTGTTTTTTATATGACAGATATTAAAATGCGTCGAAATTCCGACAAATATATATAAATTAATGGTTGATTTTTTATGCAAAAGAGCGTACAATATGTATGAAATCAAACAAGTGTTGAAATTTTTGATAAGGAAGGCTGTCGGATGGAGAAAAAAGACGGATTTATGATAAAGCTTGCGACGCTCATAGTGGATAAGAGAAATTTTATCTATATATTGTTTGCATTTTTTCTGGCTTTTGCAATTTCGGGAATACCAAAGATGAATGTTATTAACGATATAACCGAATATCTGCCGGACACGACGGAAACAAAGCAGGGGCTTAATATAATGGATGAGGAATTTATGACCTACGGAACAGCGAAGGTCATGGTTTCAAATATTACATATGAGAACGGAGAGGCTCTTGCGGAGCGGATAGGGAATATAAGCAATATAAAGGATGTTGAATATGAAAATGACGATGAGCATTACAAGAACTCCGCGGCGCTTTTTGAGGTAACCTTTGCCGATGACGGCGAAACGGAGGAGAGCATCGCGGCAAAGGAGGCTATAAAGGAGCTGCTTTCGGAATATGATATGTATATGTCAACCGACGTAGGCTCCGAGGAGGAGGACGCCGCAGACCTTGACAGGCAAATGGTCAAAATTCTTTCTCTTGCGGCGGTAATAATTTGTCTTGTTCTGCTTTTTACATCGCAGACATATGCTGAGATTATAGTTTATATTATCGTCTTTATCGTTGCCGCGATACTTAATACGGGAACAAACTATCTTTTCGGAGATATTTCGTTTATAACGAAATCCGTGGCGGTGGTTCTGCAGCTTGCGCTTGCGATAGACTATGCGATCATTCTCGCTCACCGCTTTGCCGGGGAAAAGGAAAACTATCCCGATGACGCAAGACAGGCGATCATCGTTGCTCTTTCAAAGGCTATTGTGGAGATAAGCTCGTCAAGTCTTACGACAATTTCGGGACTTGTTGCGCTGACGCTAATGAAGCTCAGAATAGGTATGGATCTGGGACGTATTCTGTCAAAGGGTATTGTGTTCAGTCTGATAACCGTATTTCTGCTTATGCCGGGACTGCTTTTGCAGATGAACGGCTTTATTGAAAAAACAAAGCATAAGAATTTTGTACCGACAATAACGCTTTGGGGAAGATTTGTAGTAAAGACAAGATATGTTGTTCCGATAATATTTATTGTCATTGCCGCGGCGGGAGTTGTGATAAACAATAAAATACAGTTCGCTTTTGATACCGACAGTGTGCGCGCCACAATACAGACCGAAAAATCAATAGCAAAGGATAAGATAAACGATAATTTCGGAATAAGCTCTCAGATGGCGGTTGTGGTTCCAAAGGGAGATCATGACAGCGAGGCGGCAATACTCGCGCAGGTCGGACAGCTCGAACGTGTAACGGACGCGCAGGGATTGGCGAATGTGAGCATTGAGCAGAACGGCTATGAGCATACTCTTACCGAAAAGCTGACACCGCGCGAGGTGTCGGAGTTTGTGGATATGGACTATGATACCATATGTCTGCTCTATCAGGTTTACGGCTTAAAGAATGAGGAGTACGGAGCTTTCTTTAATGATATAGACGACTGTAAGCTCACGCTTATAGATATGGTTCATTTTGTAAAGGAGGAAATGGATAAGGAGGTCATTAACTTCGACAATGAAACAACGGAGGATTTTAACGAGATATATGATGATCTCGTTGACGCCGAAAAGCAGCTTGAGGGCGAGAATTACGCGCGGCTTGTTTTTGAATATAAAGGTGATGTCGAGGGGCAGGAAAGCTATGATTTTCTTGAGCAGGTAAGAGAGATTGCAAAGGAATATTATGACGATCCGATAATATCGTCAAATACAACGGCAAGCTATGATCTGTATTCGTCCTTTGGCGAGGATAATAAAAAAATCAGTTTTCTTACGATTGTATTCGTGTTTATGATACTGATGCTGACCTTCCGTTCGTTCGGACTTCCGGTGCTTCTGGTGCTTACGATTCAGGGAAGCATATGGATCAATTTTTCATTCCCTGTTATACAGAATGTGAAGATGTACTTTTTAAGCTATCTCGTTGTAAGCTCGATACAGATGGGCGCCACAATAGATTACGCTATTGTAATAGCGAACAGGTATGAGTCGCTGAAAAAGCAGAAGGGCAGTAAAAAAGCGGCTATACAGGCGATTGACGAGGCGTTCCCGACGGTGCTCACGTCCGGCTCCATTCTTTCAATGGCGGGGCTGCTTATAGGATATATTTCCACCGACGCGATTATATCCTCACTCGGTATGTGTCTGGGACGCGGAACAATAATTTCAATGATACTTGTTATGCTTGTTCTTCCGCAGATACTTATGCTGAGTGAGAAGATAGTGGATAAAACTTATTTTAAATTATAATAAAGGGTGATAATTTTGAAAAGAGCAGCATCAATGCTTATTGCCGCCGCGCTGTTTGCGGGAATTGCCGCTCCGTGCGCGATGGCTGACGATACTTATATATATATTCAGACGGCGGCGGATATAAAGGACCTTGCAGACAACTGCGTAATAGACAGCTATTCAACGGGAAAAACAGTTGTTCTGGGCAATGATATAGATGTTTCCGGCGCGGAATTTTCGGGTATTCCGTACTTTAACGGTACCCTTGACGGCTGCGGCTACACTATAAGCGGCGTAACGATAGAGGTGTCAAATCCCGAAAGGGGCTTTATCGGAACCGTGGGCGAGGGCGGAACGGTTTCAAACCTTATTGTTGAGGGAAAGATAACAGCGGATAAAGGCTCCAAGAGCGGCGGTACAAATTCAAACGGTAAAAATCATGTGCTTAAAATAATAGAGAACCTCCAGGATAATGAAAAAACCTCAGTAAACAGGTTTTTCAGCGACAGCAATGTGTATTCGATAGGCGGAATAGCGGGAGTTAATAAGGGAACGATAACAAACTGCGCATATAAGGGAAATGTCAGCGCCACGGAAAATGTCGGCGGAATTGCCGGCTCAAACGAGGGGCGTATTGAAACAAGTACAAATTATTCTATTGTGTCGGGCGAAAAGAATACCGGCGGAATAGCGGGTAAAAATACGGGCATAATCAAATGGTGTCAGAATAACGAAAAGGTAAACGATACGCCTGTTGAGGAAATGTACGCCACAGGCGGTATCTGCGGCGCCTCAAGAGGCGTAATAGACGGCTGTACAAACAACGCATCCGTAGGCTATAAAAACGCGGGGACCGCGGCGGGCGGCATCAGCGGCGTGCAGAGCGGAAATATTACCGATTGTGTAAACGCGGGAGCGGTTATGGGAAAAAACCGCATCGGCGGCATTTCGGGCAATTTTGAGCCTTACACAAATATTACATATAATGAGGACGAATGGAGCGACCGCATTGACGAGCAGAAGGAAAAGATAAGAAAAGACCTTGATGATATTGAAGGCCGCATTGATGAAAACAGGGATAAAATAAAGGGTGATCTGGACGATTTCGACAACCGCTTCAAGGACTTATTCGGCATAAACGAGCTGAATGACAATATAGGAACGGTTACCGACAGCCTTGCCGACCTTAACGGAGTTCTGTCGGACAGAATAAAAAATGAAAGCAGTCTTTCGGGAATAGCCGACAGCATAGCCGACGCTGTGGACGTTCTTGACAGGGCGGAGGGGAATTTAAGCTCGAATAATGACGCGTTAAGAGATGTTCTTACGGAAACAAGAAATACCGCGAAAACAATGTCAGATGTCGCGCAGTCCGTTTCCGATAATGTCAGCAGCAGCAACGAGCATCTTATGAGCCTTGTGGATTCGATAAATGAAAGCGTTGACGACGATACCCGCAGGGAAAATATTAATAAAACCATTGATTCCTTGAACGATGCCATAGACTCCACGGGAAAGGCGATGGACAGTCTTGCCAAGATGGATCTCAATAATATAAAGGTAAATATGAGCGGCTTGGGAATAGATATTTTTGGTGATACGGACACGCAGCTGTCAAGAATACTGAAGAAGCTCAATGAGAATTATGATGATATTTTCGGACCGATTATCAGAATGAATGACGCTCTCAAAAGTATTTCGGATAATCTTGCCCAGAGGAAAGCAAAGCTTGAGGAGCTTAAAGGACAGCTTGAGGATATGTTAAAGGATGGGCTTCCTACTCCCGCGCCGTCGGCGGAATATCTTCCGGTCCAAACACAGACCGCAAAAAGCAGCATATTTTCCGAGTTCTTTATAACCGCAAAGGCGGCGGAGGATAATGATAAAACAACGCTTGAAAAGCTTGCCGACCTTGATATTCATGATGTAGATATACCGCTCAGAAGAACGATATGCGGCGAGGAGTACGAAATGGCGCTTATAAGATACTGTATAAACAGCGGAGAGGTTTCGGGTCTGCGCGATATAGGCGGCATAAGCGGCGGAGCGGGCTTTGAGTTTGGCATCAATAACGAAAAGGAGATCACGACCGACGGCAAGGATTTTTCGCTCAACCCTTCTACCGCGATAAAGTCCGTAATCGAGGCGTGCATCAATGAGGGCGGCGTTACGGCTAAAAATAATACCGCCGGAGGAATAACGGGCTTCAGCGACATAGGAAAAATCAAGGACAGCATAAATTACGGAAATATTGCCGTTACCGACGGCAGCTATGCGGGCGGCATTTCGGGATATAATCTCAATGAGATAATGAGATGTATTAACACAGGTGATGTTGACGCCGACAGCGATATAGGAGGAATCGCGGGATACGGAAAGCATATATCGCAGACCTACGCGCTTACGCGAACCTCTTCCGACGGTGACAGGATAGGCGCGGTTGCCGGAACCGCGAACGGAAACCTTGAGCATAATTATTTTCTTGAGGAAGAGCTGGGCGGAATAAACGGCGTGAATTACAGTGATAAGGCGCAGTCAGTCAAAAAGGACGTAATAGCGCATGACGGAGAGATTGCGCCGGAGCTTGGAGGTCTTGAGGAGCGTTACTGGACCGCAACGGCGGGTGAGCTTTATATGCCGCAGCTGAGGGCGTTTACGGAAAACACGTCCGTAAGCCGCTGCGAAACACTTAAAGGAAAGTCGGCGGCGGCGGCGCGGTTCAGATTTACGGTAAGCTTTATCGTGGACTTTGAAACCGTAAAGACCTTTAATCTTGATTACGGCGAAACGATACCCGCGGAGCAGATACCTGAAATGCCGAAGAAAAACGGAAAATACGGAGTGTGGGACCGTAATGTCAATGAACCGATAATAAGAAACACAAAATTTACGGCTGTTTATGACAAATCCACCTCAACCCTCAGCTACGGCGGAGAGCCGCCGCAGCTTCTTGCGGAGGGAGATTTCAGTCCGGGAGCGGCGCTTGAGGTAAATGAATTTAATCCGGCGGCGGTTGTAAACGACAGAAAATATAAAACTGTGGCGGGCTATGAGATGATATTGACGGATAACGGAAAGCCCTATGAGGGAGAATTGAAGGTTCATGTGAGAATACCCAAAAGCATAAAGAATCCGAGAATAGGACTTATAACGCAGAGCAGCGTTCTCATAGCGGACAGCGAGAAGGATGGGAGCTATCTGCTATTTAATCCTGACGGCGCGCAGCGGTTTATAGTGCTTTCCGAAAGAACAAGTCCGGTTCCGTATATTATAACGGGCATAATTATTCTTGCAGCTTTCGTTTTGTTGTTCATATTCAGAAAGCGCATAAAGGAAAGACGGCTCCTTAATAAATTAAAGCTGTTAAGAGCCGATTTATTGCAGCTTAGCGCGGGAACGGAAGAAAACACAGAGGAAGAACCGAAGGAGAAAGAGCCTGCCGAATAACGGCGGCTGTTATGAAAGGAAAATACAGCTATGGAAAAGAAAAGAAACAGGAACGCGATAAGGTCGGTCAATATGCTTATGGACGCATATTTTGAGCTTTTAAGATCCATGCCGGCGGAAAAGATAACGGTAACGGCTATAGTAAACAGGGCGGGATTAAACCGAAGCACCTTTTACGCCCATTTCGACTGCCCCAATGATGTCCGCAGGCTTCTGGAGGAGAGGCTTGTGGAGGAACTTATGGAACAGATAGACTGTCTTGACTTTAAAGGAATCATGAAAAATCCGCAGCCGCTTCTGGATATTGTCGCAGAACGGATTGAATCGAGAATGGATTATTTAAGGGTGATGTTTGATAAGCATCCGGCGGCAGAATGGATGGAGAGAGTAAAGGAGGCGCTTATAGAGAGATTTATGTCGGACGCGGAGGCGGAGGGCGCGTATGAAAACAAGGATGTTCTGCTTATAAACCTTCGATTCTTTATAGGAGGATATATTTCTCTCTGCCGTGATTATATAAATAATAAGCTTACCCATACTCCCTCGGAGCTGTCAGAATCCCTCGCCAAAACAATAGCCGGAGGTCTTTTAGCAAGCTGCGATTGATATGCGCCTTTATTTTCAAAACGGGTTATGGTATAATTTAACCTGATGGGGCGGCGCGTTCGGCAATATCATATGCCGCCGGAAAAAGAGGTGTCTGATATAAAATATAACGATAGTTTCAAACAGAAGAAAAATCATTCTCGGCATCAGCGCGATTCTTTATGTGCTTGTAACAAATAAGAATGCCGAGATACACGTTTCAGAGAGGAAGATATACGAAACGAGAGAGCCTCTCTGCGAGCTTGAGGATAAGCTGGGCGACGGCTTTATAAAGGTAGGTTGCATTGTGTCCGCTATGGCGGTACATGATATTACCGACAAAATCAATCTCAGCAACGGCGAGGCTCTGTAAGATATTTAATAAAAAAGCATATAGTAAATGTTTTGTTTTTACCATTGGCTTTTAATCGGGGTTATGGTAAAATACTGTTGGTAAGAGAAATGAATATTTTTTGTTTCTCCGCATATACTGTATATTATGGAGATGAAAATCTCTGTTGAGGAGAGCTCCTACCAATAATTGGAGAGTTTTATTTAGCAGGGCTGCCGCAAAGGCAGCCCTGTTTGATTAAAGGGAAATATTATGAAAAGATTAAAGCTATATACTGTTGACGATGATTATATAGAATACCTGAAGCGTTTTGACAAGCAGGTGATGTTTGCGAAGGGTGATGATTATTTTACCGACCGTAAATATTTGGGAGTGGTTCTGGAAATCAACGGATTCAAATACTTTGCGCAGTTGTCATCGCCGAAAGACAGCGATTATTTTTATAAAAACGGCAAAAGACTTATAAGGCGTAATGTGATTCCGCTTATCCGATTGGTTGACAATAAGAGGAATTTACTGGGAAAGGTCAAGCTAAGCAATATGATACCTGTTCCAGAGAATTGCTTAAAATTATATGATATTGAGCATGAACAGGATAAAAATTATCAGGATTTGGTTAAAGATGAGATAATTTGTATAAGAAAATGTAAGGAACAAATTCTAAAGAATGCGAGAGTTCTGTATAATCAAAAAACAAAGAATTATGCAGGAATTAATTATTTAAAAAGTACGGTTGATTTTACGAAAATTGAGAAGTATTGTAAAAAATACAAAAAACATTAAAAGAAACAGGAAACAGCCCCTTCTCAGCCTAAAATTATTGTTTAGCGGCGTAAGCTTGTCCCCCTACGGGAGGGGGGGAACGCCTCGAAGCGGCAAGGGGGAGAATGCGGGCGCGAAAGTGTGGTTTTATCCCAAATTTACGTCCCGATTACTCCCTCCGAGCGCCTGACGGCGCCCACCTCCCGCTTCCGTTCGTGGAAATCACGAACGGACCAACGGCGGCTTTGCCGCCGCTTGGAGTCCCTCAAAGAGGGAGGCAAGGGAAATGGAGCGCTAAACAATAATTTAGTTTTAATACAGTCCCTTTGCGCGTTATATTTTGATTTGTTTATAATTAAATTCTTTTTGCCAGCTTTTCGACGTTGTCCGCTCTGAACCGGTCAAAGCGATCCTCCTCGATCGCTGTGCGTATATCCTCCATAAGGTGGTTATAGAAGTAAAGGTTATGCAGAACGCACAGACGCATTCCCAGCATTTCCTTTGCCTTAAACAGGTGGCGGATATAAGCTCTTGAATAGCTCCTGCACGCGGGGCAGCCGCAGTCGGGATCTATCGGGAGCGGATCGGTTTCATACTTCTGATTAAGCAGGTTCATAGTGCCGTGCTGTGTGAATATGAACGCGTGGCGGGCGTTTCTTGAAGCTATAACGCAGTCAAAGAAATCAACGCCCCTTGCGACCGATTCGATGATATTTGAAGGAGTGCCGACGCCCATAAGGTAGCGCGGTCTGTCCTCCGGCGCATGCGGGAGAACAACGTCAAGAATATGATACATTTCCTCGTGGCTCTCACCGACGGCAAGACCGCCTATAGCGTAGCCGGGAAGGTCAAGCTTTGCGATCTGCTTCATATGTTCGATTCTCAGGTCGTCATACGTGCCGCCCTGATTAATTCCGAACAGCATTTGTTCTTTATTGATAGTGGTGTCAAGGGAATTAAGCCTTGCCATCTCCTCCTTGCAGCGGACAAGCCAGCGATAGGTTCTGTCAACCGACTGCTTAACATAATCCTTAGGCGCGGGATTTTCAATGCATTCATCAAACGCCATAGCGATGGTTGAGGCGAGGTTGGACTGGATCTGCATACTTTCCTCCGGTCCCATAAAGATGCGTCTGCCGTCAATATGCGAGTTGAAGCTCACGCCCTCCTCGGTTATCTTCCGCAGTCCGGCAAGCGAAAATACCTGAAAGCCGCCGCTGTCGGTGAGAATAGGTCTGTCCCAGTTCATAAACTTATGCAGTCCGCCCATCTGATGAACGATCTTATCGCCGGGGCGCAGATGCAGATGATAGGTGTTGGAAAGCTCGATCTGACAGCCTACTTCCTTTAAATCCATAGTTGAAACGGCGCCCTTTATGGCCGCGAGCGTTCCGACATTCTGGAACACAGGAGTCTGTACGACTCCGTGAACCGTGCGGAACTCACCGCGCCGCGCCTTTCCGTTTGTGTGTAATATTTTAAACATAGTGTACCTCTTTTTATATAACGCAAAAGATTTAGAACAGTTCACTGTGAGTTCCGGTTCTGGATAAGAATAGAACAAGCTCATTATCTTTGATTTGATATATCAGCAGCCAATCGGGAGTTATGTGGCATTCGCGAAATCCATTATAGCCGCCGGCTAATTCGTGATCCTTATACTTGACATCCAGAGTCTGACCGTCGGCAAGCTTATCTACCACTTCCTGAAGCAAACTGATGTTATATCCTCTGCGAATAGCGAGCTTTAAATCTTTCTTAAATCTGTTAGATGAAACAATATCACGCATCTACTGATACCTCATCGAGCAATTCGGAAAATGACGAATAGCGTTTATATTTTTCCGGATGCTTTTCCATTTCTTCCGCTTCCTTCATTGCTGCGATAGTGTCCGAATTTGGAATATCTCGCGTTATTGTAAACGGAAAAGTTCCTTCATAAATCATCTGCTTCAAAAAGACATTAACAGCGGTAGATAAATCCATTCCAAAATCAGACAATAAAATCTGAGCCTGTTTTTTTGTTTCCGCATCAATAGTGATACTTGTAGATACCTTTGCCATAATTATCACTCTCCTTAATTATATTATATGCTGATTATATGGTTTTGTCAATATATTATACATATATTATATTGGATTTTCAACAAATAAACATAGCGTCCCCGAAGCTGAAGAACCTGTATTTTTCCCTGACCGCTTCCTCATATGCGTTAAGGACGTGTTCGCGTCCGGCGAGGGCGGAAACGAGCATGATAAGCGTTGATTCGGGAAGGTGGAAGTTTGTTATAAGCGCGTCGATCACATGAAATTCCTTGCCCGGGTAGATAAAGATGTCCGTCCAGCCTGTCGATGCGCCAAGCGGAAGACCGTTCATTCCGGCGGTTTCAAGGGTTCTTGTGGCGGTCGTGCCAACGGACACAACGCGTCCTCCCTCGGCCTTTGTCTTGTTTATGAGGTCTGCGGTCTCCTGCGGAAGGATATAAAATTCCGAGTGCATCTTGTGGTTGTTTATATCGTCCGCCTTAACGGGTCTGAAGGTGCCAAGTCCTACATGGAGAGTAACATAGCCGATATTTACGCCCTTTGCCTTAACTCTGTCGAGCAGCTCCGGGGTGAAGTGAAGTCCGGCGGTAGGCGCGGCGGCGGAGCCGTTATGCTTTGCGTAGACCGTCTGGTAGCGGTTCTTGTCCTCCAATTTCTTTGTGATATACGGCGGCAGCGGCATTTCGCCGAGCTTGTCGAGAACGTTTTCGAAAACTCCCTCGTATTCGAATTTAACAAGCCTGTTTCCGTCGTTTATAATATCGAGTATCTCCGCTTTAAGCTCACCGTTTCCGAACACGAATCTCGCGCCCGGCTTTGCGCGCCGTCCGGGGCGCAGGATAACCTCCCATGTGTCAAGCGAGCGCTTATTCAGCAGAAGAAACTCGATCGCGCCGCCTGTGTCCTCCTTAACGCCGTAAAGGCGCGCGGGGATAACGCGGGTATCGTTAAGGATAAGCGCGTCGCCGGGGTTGAGCATATCCGCGATGTCATAAAAGCGCTTGTGCGCAATTTCGCCTGTGATCTTATCGAGCACCATAAGCCGCGATTGGTCACGCTGAGGAAGCGGCTCCTGCGCGATAAGCTCCTGAGGCAGCTCATAATAGAAATCCGATGTTTTCATTAATAATTCCTCTCATTTCATTAGTCCTGCCATTTATTCTAACATAAACAGCGGTATTTTTCAAGCGCATTCTTAAGAATATGATATATTCAAAAAATTTTATTTATAGAAGGTTTATCAGCTTTTATCTAATATTGATTTGCAATGACTAAAATTAAAACCTTATATTGTAAAGAATAAACAAAGTTTTGTAAACCATACGAAACCCCTTGCAAATAATTTGAAAAGTTGATATAATATAATTTACCATAGAACGCTTATATTACGAAAAGAAAGGAATGGAGGAGAGCGAAAAATGAGAGAGAGAAATTATCACGGCACCTCGACTCATAGTATGAGCGGACGCCTGCTGGCGTTTCTGCTTGTGTTTTCTATGATGCTTGGAGTGTGCCCGGCGGCATTGGCTGATGGTGAAGCAAAGGTGGTCCCGGAAAATCCAACATTGGAATTTACGGGAACCGCAATATCAGATGGAGAAGCTGCCACAGGAACGGGCTTCGGACTGAAGGTAAGTGTCGGATTCAATTCTGATACGACGAACGGTGTTGAAAATCCGGAGGTTCGTCTTTACATAGGAAATATGAATGACGAAACGCTCACTTCATTCCCGAACGGCGGAAAGGTTGCGGGCTTGTCGTACACAGCTGATGGTGTAAAGTATACGGTAGCGTATGACGAAACAGCGGAACAGAATTATTTAAAGATTGAGAAGTATAACACCGAGACTAAAGAAGTTCAGCCGTGGATAGGCGGAGACACGATAGCGACAATACTTGGTGTCCAGTTTGACACTGACGCGGCAAACGGAACAGAGTGGAAAGCTGAGCTTAAGGTTATAAACCCGGCGACAGGTGCGCAAATGAATGACTCAACGATTGTCGCGGTAACTGCAAAGTCTTCGGTAACAATGAATAATACGAAGTCTACCTCCAGCTACAATATATTGATAGGTACTGATGCAACAACTATGGGGCAGGATATTGTATATTCATTGGCAGCGTTCACAGGAAGCGCTCCCGACACGGACACAAAGCTTGCAGCCGGTGAAGCCGCGGTAACAGAATATACGGTTACGGATACCCTTGAATTACCTGCAGGCTTATATATTAACGAAGACGATATATCAAAGGCAATAAGCTCATCAATTGCGGGATATGTGGTAACTCCGGTGACAAATACTGAGGGTAAGGTTACAAAATTAAATATAACATATACTGTAATTAACAGCAGTACAGCTTCTCAGATCAATGATTTGAGCGGTACTCTGACCTTGAACGGCGCGTATGTACAAGTTGATTCAAGCTTTAACTACACATCAACAAATAAAGCGTCAATTACAAATACAATTTCAACCGCATATAAGACGATAAACGATCCGTCAACAGCAATTGATGTTGAGCCGGTTACTGTAACAACAACAGCATACAAACCCACGGCGGGAAGCTATACAAATCAGAAAAAGGAGATCAAGGCTGCTGTTTCAAACTATAATACATGGAATTGGGGCAGCGGTTATCTCGTAGAGGGAGATTATGTATTATATAAGGTTTCGTATCAGAACTCATCATCGGACTCTGAGCTTACCGGAGGTACCGTAACAGATACTCTTCCGTCAGGTCTTAAGCTTGTAAGTGGTCTGAATGAAACTGAAGCGGCGTCATTGGCGAGCACATTGACGAATTTGACATATTGGTCTCCGCAGATAACAGCTGATCAGGTTAATGCCGGCGCATGGGTTAATAGCGGCACCGCAGATTCTGTAACAATAAACGGCAATGAAATAAGCTTTACCAATATCACGTTGGCTGCCGGCGCAACCTTTGAGGGTTATATCTTGGCAAAGCTTACAGCAGATGCGTCACAGACAATAACCAATACTGCATCAATCGGCGGTGATGAAGTTTCGACATCATTTGTGCAGCAGAAAAAAACGCCGAATCTTAAAATTGACAAGTCGGCTGTAAATAATACCAATGGCGGCAATACAGGGTATGAGCCGGGTGATTCGGTTACATATACAATCACGCTTAAAAATGACGGCACAGCGGATATAAGCGGTGTAGCTCTTACGGATGTTTTTCCGTCAGGTTCTTTTGATGTTGCATCAATAACGGTAGAAGGCGCCAACAGCAGCGAATATACCACAAATGCTGATTCTGAAGCGGGTACGGCGGAAACAATCAGAACCTATAGCTTGGGAACGTATACCGTTGGGGCAAAGAGCTCTGTTACTGTTACTATAACAGGTACGGTAAAATCCGATGCCGCAGATGAGCAGATTAAGAATACAGCGACAGCTGCATATACCGATCCGGAGACAGATGAGTCTGTGTCAATATCGGATGACGCTGTTCTTTCAAGAATCAGCCCCGCTACATATGTTACGATTACAAAGACGGGCGATAAGGACGGTCAGTACGTTAAGAAGGGAAGTACAGTAACCTACACTATTACCGTTGATATGGACGGAAAAACCTTTACAGAGACTGAACCGTTGGTAATATCGGATAATCTTCCTGCGGGACTGACATATGTATCCTCGGATTACGATTACACGAATGCGGGTGCCGGAACAGCGGTAACGGAAATAGACAACGGCAATAAAAACGCTGTGCTTTATCAGATAACCGGCTCGGGCGTTGTTGTAATTACCGCAGCAGCAACTGTAGATACAGACACTGCAAACGGTACCGCTCTTACAAATACGGCTGCGATTTCGGGCGGAAGCTCGGCTTCGTCAGGCACAACGTATGTGGGAGACCCGGATGCAATAACCGCAGTCAAGTCGGCGGTAGTTTACAGAGATGACACACAGGCAGCCACAATAAAAGCCGGTGAAACCGCGGCTATTCAGGCGGGCGACAGAATCGACTTTGACATTGTTATTACCAATAACAGTGATGATGATGTAACAAGCTTTACTTTATATGACACGCTTGTGGGAAAATATCTTTCAGAGAATACAGGTTGGACTACAACTGATGGGGCATACTCAAGAACTCCGGGAGACTATCCAATAGAAATGTCAATAAAGGGTTCCACGGGAAGTATTGCAGGTATTGATGAGAATAAGATATGGAACAACTGGAAGTCTATAACAGTATTAACAAATTCAAATAACGGCACATACACAACAGAAACCACAGAGTCGGGAACTACAATCATTAATTCCACAGGTGAATCAACATTTGTATTTGCCAATACTACAGATATAAACCATGATACTAATATTTGGGAATGGCAAAACCCTAATTTCAATATGCCGCCGGGCAGCAGTATTACTTTAACCTATTCGGTTACAGCTGCAGAGACCTTTACAATGGGTTCCAACAGTGTAAGAATTGAAGGCTCAAATCAGACATCAACGGTAAGCTATACTTTACCTACCCCGGAGCCTACTCCCACGCCGGATCCCGATGCGACCCCCGCTCCAAGCGATGCTCCGACCCCAACCCCGGAGCCGGTAACATCGAATGCAAAGCTGTCGATTGAAAAGACTGTATCACGTTCTTTCGGCGGAGCTGCGGTCAGCGAGATCGTATTCGAAAATTCGAGTGATTTAAATACCACTACAGGCGAAGTTATGTATACCGTGACGGTCAGAAACGATTCGGATGAAGCATACGAAACAAAGCAGGCGACCCTTTTGGATAAGCTTCCGGAGCAATTCGGATTAAAGATTCAGCAATCGGGTAACGTATGGATACAAGAGCAGAGCTATATCGGTAATACTGTAAAAATTTCGAATTATAAGCTTGCATCCGTTCCGGAGGAAGGTGACTATGCAACAGCGGATTGGATACTGAATGCAGACGCATATGCGAAATATAATACAGGAGGCTATAACGCATATCCAGAAAACTGGTTCTCTGCGAGCTTATATACCGAAGACGATGGAGAAACATTTATTCTCAACCCGGGCGAATATTTCACGCTTGTATACTGTCTGAAGCTTAAAACCTCAGCAGCAAATGCGTTAAGAACAGAATCCGGTATAACGCAGAATGAGGACGGCTCATGGCCGAATAGTGAATTAAACTTCAGTGAAAGACTGGCTACAAACACGGCATATTTTACGGCTGATAATTATTTCAAGAATAAGGACGGTAAAACAGTAAAAGTAATTGCTGATACGGAAACAGTCAATCTCAGATCGGAAACAGCGCATCCTGGTATCGTAAAGAAAGCGTACGCTTACCTTGAAGAGGCGGGCAGTGCAATTATTGAGGGGTCAGCAGGCGCAAAGCCGGGCGCAAGACTTATCTGGCATATGGTGATAAGCAATGATAAGGATACAAACGGCACCGGCGCGGATATGACGAAGTACACCTTAACTGATCAGCTTCCGGCAGGGTATAAATATATTGACGAACAGACATATACAAACACGGCTGTAAGTCCGGTAACATATCCGAATGACTTAACCGATACAGACCTTCAGAAAGGGCAGTTTGTAATCCATCGAGCTTCCGGTAAGACAGAATACATTGATTTCGTTGCTCCGGCAATTGATGAAACGACCAATGAGCTTACATGGGAATTTGACGCTTCACAGAACAGCGAGTTCAGATTAGCCGCGGGCGATTGGATTGAGTTTGTGTTTATTACGGAACCGGACTCGACTGAGTATGCATCAGGTGTATACTACAACAAGGCAATACTTCAGGTAAATGATAAATATTATGAATCAACAGTATCGGTAGGAACGGTTGAGGACGGCAATATTACAGACGGCGACAGCTTCTCAATCAATACCATTCTTACAAGCGGTTCGATTTCGGTAAACGTAGGCGGAAATACAGCAGTGGGCGGCACAGAGAATAATACCGTTACGGTGCCTGAAGGAACAACCACTGCAACATATACGCTTACGGTAGAGAACAGCGACACCTCCGGCTCTATAAAGAATGTGTCAATTATCAACAGACTTCCGTATGTGGGAGACAGCGGCGTGCTCGTTTCCGGTCAGCGCGGCTCGGAATATGACGCGGTCTATGCCGGTAATATGGTTGTCACAATCCATAAAACAGACGGTTCAACTGTGACACTTGGCTCGGATCAGTTCACCTTCACAACCTATTCCGGCGATATCTCGAAAGTGTTTACCGAAACTTCAGTCGACTGGACTGATTTAGGCGCTGTTGGCTGGTCAGACACAGCGGACTCATCAACGAAGCTTATCAGAATTCAGATAGGAAATGACGATAATCCGATTGAACTGACTCCCGGTGAGTACATAACCGTATCATATGATGTTAATCTCCCGACAGCGGGAGGAGATACTGAAATGACCGGCTGGAACGGCTTTGCTTATCACTACGATTCGGCTACCACCTTAGCGAAAGACATGGCAGCGGAGCCTGCTTCGGTTGGCGTAACTATCCCCGCAAATACGACGCAGACCGGTTCGATCCGTGTAAGAAAGGTATTTGCAAGTGATAAGGTCACTACGGAAACCTTCTACTTTATCTGCGTGGGTGCGGACGGAAATCAGTACGGAGATGTTCAGCAGGTAACCATAAAGAGCAGCGGAAGGCTGAGCGCTCCGATATATGCGGAGGTAACATTTACCGATCTTCCGTGTACGGAAATCGGTAAATCCGTATACTATTATATCTATGAGACCGATGAAAATGGAAATAAGCTTTCGCAGAAGAATGTACCGTATGAAATGTATACAGGATATTATCGTCCTGATTTGTATACATATAACTTTGCCAACCCCGAAGCACCAGTTGTTACAAATGGTGAAGAGGTAATCACAAATAATATTACATATGCAGAGAATCAGGCATATTTGATGAAGGGTCTCAGCCCGAGTCTGACTTCAAACTCGGCGATATTCTCAAATATCCTGTGGGCGATTCCGACCTATACGATATTACAAAGCTTCTATGCTGATGTGCCGGCAAATGCGGAAGCGGCGGAAAGTGATACACTGACGTCAACGAGAACAAATGCAGACGGCACAGCATCGACTCAGTCGTCAAGTGTCCGCGGCACAGACGATAACACGTATGCAAATGCTGACGCGGGAACCGTATATGAGGGCGCATATGACGGCTTCGGCGGTACAAATCACGGTCATACGATAGCTACAGGCTTCCTTGCCGAAGTTAAATCGGCAAGTGATGCTATAACAAGCATTACATGGAATATAACCACATCGGCAACAGATGATAATCCTGTATATGTGCGCGCGCCGAAGTCGGTAGAAGAGAACGGAATGTTTGGAAGTATACAACTCGACGGTGTGGCGTATGATGACGGAAGCGAAGATACCGGGTATAAGATCTATAATGTGGCTAAGGGCAATTCGTATACTCTGAAAATAAAAGATGATACGATCCCTGTAATTTCAGGCAACGGTACCGCATATATCGGTATTATCATAGATCAGTTATACGATCAGAATGCGATAGCTGCACTAAACTTTAATGGAGAGGCTGATAAAACAATCAGCGGCAATTCCGGTGACGTTACGGCTGCCGGAACCGCAGTAAAGCAGACACAGTCAATACGAGGTATCACAAGTATAGACTATGAGATAAAATTAAATGATTCGGCTTATTATGAAAGCGCTGATGAGGGCGCAGCGCTTAAGGCAAGCACTGTTGAAGAGCTGGCAAAGCACGGCATAACTCTTGATGCAGGCACACGGTATCATGACAGTAATCACGGTGCGTATAAGCTGCAGACTATAGATATAGATGCGCCGGGCGCAGTTACAATAACGCTTGGTGACTGTCTATATGGAGCAGCAAGCGTTCAGCTTCTGGATGAGAACGGAAACGAGATTGACAAAGCCACTTTGAAAACAGGCTGTTATCATAACGGAGCTGTGGTTGAACTAAAGTACACAGGAACCGCTCCGGCAAAGCTGAAGGTTAAGTTCTCAAGTACTGCTTATCTTCCGTATCTGAAGGTTAAGTCCATAGGCACGGAACCAACAGAACCGGATAATTCAGAGCTTATAGGCACAACCTACGATATAGCTTTGAATGATATAAATAATTACGATACATCTGGGTTTGAAGCCCCCTATGAGGGAGCACCGCTTTTGGCGAGCACTATAACGGCGCTGTCAGAGCACGGCATAATTCTCGATGCGGGTACGCAGTTCCATGACAGCACGCACGGTACGAAGAATCTGTATACTATAGATATAGACGCGCCGGGACCTGTTGACATAACACTTGGTGACTGTCAATTTAGTAATTCACAACAAGGCGTAACCGCAATGCTTCAGTATTCAGACGGAACACAGATTGCCACTGTTGATATGGGTACATCATGCAGCAATAATGTTGTTTTATCCTATACAGGAACCGGCGCTGCAAAGCTGCAAGTTAAGTTCTTCAAAAAAACGGACGGAACAACTCCGGTATGGGTATATCTTCCGTATCTGAAGGTTGAGTACTTAGATGTGAATGAGACAACAACCGTTGAATAAAAGGAGTAGTGAAATTATGAGGAAAAAATACGAAACACCCATAATGGATGTTAGTTGCTTCAGAGATGAGATAGTTACCGGAGCCGGTGCGAGCGTAACTGCGGCGCAGGATTTAACAAACCAGGCGCAGAGCTACATGATAATAAAAAGCTTATCCGGAGGAACAGTCTCAACGGTAAAGCTCGAGACCATTATGGGTTACAGCAACTGAAAACGGTATTCTATAAAGGATTTAAGAGGACGCGGCCGCGTCCTCTTTTGCTTGGAATAGTATTGTAATAAAAATGTAAACAAAATTTCTTGTAAAATAATCAAATAACTATTGAAATTGTATCAAAAATATGATAAAATATTAACATATAGAGTATGCAAATATTCAAAAAAGAACGGTCGAGGTTTTATTATAAACTTTTTTCAAAAAGGTCTTTACAAAAACAGCGTTATGTTGTATAATAAAAGAAAAACAAAACAAAACCAAAAAACCAAAAACAAAATAAAAATGGAAGAGGGTAAAAATCATGTACAAGTCTGATTATGAAATCAAAAAAGAAATGTGCGAAATCGGCAGAAGAATTTACAATGACGGTTTCGTAGCCGCTAATGACGGTAACTTTTCCGTAAAAATCGACGAGAATACCTTTTACGTTACACCGACAGGCGTTTCAAAGGGCTTTATGACACCTGAAATGATCTGCAAGGTTGACGGCAAGGGTAACCTCAAGGAGGCAAACGGTCAGTGGAGACCGTCATCAGAGTTCAAGATGCACCTCAAGGTTTATCAGGAAAGACCGGACGTAAACGCGGTTGTTCATGCTCATCCGCCGATTGCGACCTCATTCGCTATCGCGGGCGTTTCGCTTGACAAGCTCATCATGCCGGAGGCTATTATCTTCCTCGGAGCTGTTCCGATCGCGCAGTACGGCACACCGTCAACAATGGAGATCCCAGAGTCGCTCACTCCGTATCTCCAGGATTATGACGCTATCCTTCTCGCTAACCACGGCGCTCTTACCTTCGGCTGCGACCTCAACACCGCGTTCTTCAGAATGGAGTCAACAGAGTTCTACGCTAAGCTCCTTATGTATTCAAGAATTATCGGCGGCGAAAAGGAAATTCCGTGCGGCGAGGTAAAGAAGCTTATCGACCTCAGAAAGCAGTTCGGTGTTCCGGGTAAGCACCCGTTAGAGAAGCTTTGTCCGGGATGCTTCGCGGGAGATGACACCTGCGCAATGTCACCGACAGAGGCAAATGAAAAGTATGGCACAGAGTCAAGCGCTCATTATCACGGCTTCCAGCCGCTTCCCTCACAGGTATGTCCGGCTCCGAAGAAGGAGTGCGGATGCACAGATAAGGAAATCGAGAGCATTGTAGCCGAGGTTACAAAGAGAGTTCTTGAGCAGTACAACAAATAATTGAAACCGACAGGAAACGGAGCTGAAGCATTATGATGACTATTGATGATATGTTATCACAGGTTGCACAAATCGTTGGCGCAGCTCCAAAGAATCAGCCCGATACAAAACCGCAGCTGTCCGAGCCGATGCCTGTACATAATGAATTGAAAATCGATCCCGAAGCTGCCGCGCATTCCGAGGCGGCTTTGGGAAATATCCTCAGTATGAGACCGGCTCTCGGTTTAAAAACAGCAAAGGAAATCATATACTGCATTGAACGCGGCGCGGAAATGATGGGCGTGAATGCGGTGATCGCGGTAGCCGACGGCGGCGGAAAGCTTATTGCGCTTGAGGCTATGGACGATTCCCTTATCGCAAGCGTAAGAGCGGCGCAGGACAAGGCGTATACCGCCGCGGCTCTTAAAATGCCCACGCACAAGGCTCTTGAGGAGTCAAGGGGCGGCGCGCTTGACGGCTATACAAACGGCAGCGGAATACTGATGCTCGGCGGCGGTTATCCGCTCGAATTTAACGGATATGTGATCGGCGGTATCGGAGTATCGGGAGGAACAAAGGATCAGGATATCGCGCTTGCAAAAACAGGCGTTATGTATTTTGAAAAGAGAACAGAATCCTTAAAATAATAAATTTTATTATATACATGCATTAAGTACTTCGTATTTTAATAATACTTAATGCATGCGGTTAAGACCTCTTTTCGCTAAGTTTTCTTCATTAATGTTGACTATAGAAAACTTAGTGAAAAGCATATAGAAGGGGGCAAAGCAACGTGATAGATGAACAGAAAGTAAGCCGCATAGTCAAGGAAGTTCTTTCAACAATGGATTTATCCGCCATCAAAAAGCCGGCTCGCAAGCAGCTTGGCGTATTTGACACAATGGAAGAAGCTCTTGAGGCTGTAAACAAGGCTTATGTTCAATTCAGAAAGTATAATAAGGCTCAGCGCGAGGCTATTATAAGCGAGATAAGAAAGCTCACGCATGCTGAGGCTGAAACAATGGCAAAGCTTGCCGTTGAAGATACAGGCATGGGCAACGTTTACCACAAGATTTTAAAGCATCATCTTGTGGCTGACAAGACGCTCGGCACGGAGGACCTCGACACAAGAGCTTTCTCCGGCGACGGTGGTCTTACGCTTGTAGAAATGGGACCGTACGGAATTATCGGCGCGATAACACCGTCAACAAATCCGAGCTGTACAGTTATCTGCAACAGTATCTGTATGCTTGCGGGCGGCAACGGCGTTGTATTCAATCCGCATCCGCACGCAAAGAGAATATCGGCGTATACCGTAGACATGGTAAACCGCGCGGTACTCGCGGCGGGCGGTCCTGAAAATATAGTTGCGACAGTTGCAAATCCGACAATGGAAACCTCAAATATAATGGTAAACCATCCGTCGGTAAGAATGCTTGTCGCGACAGGCGGTCCGGGCGTTGTAAAGATGCTTCTTTCATCGGGAAAGAAAGCCATCGGCGCGGGCGCGGGAAATCCGCCGGTAATCGTTGATGAAACCGCCGATATTAAAAAAGCGGCAAAGGATATCATCGACGGCTGCACATTTGACAACAATCTTCCGTGTATCGCGGAAAAGGAGGTATTCGCCCTCAGTTCAATTGCTGACGAGCTTATACATTATATGCTTAAAAACGGCTGTTATCTGCTCAGTGACGCTCAGATTAAGCAGCTTGAGGACGTAGTTCTCGTAACAAAGAAGAACAAGGCAGGCAAGGAGGTCCGCACAATTAACAAGGACTGGGTCGGCAGAGACGCAAAGAAGATTCTTGCCCAGATCGGAGTTGAGGCTTCGGACGATATAAGATGTATCATCTGCGAAACAGACTTCAATCAGGCGTTCGTTCAGACAGAGCTTATGATGCCTATTCTTCCGATAGTTCGTGTAGAAACATTTGACGAGGCAGTTGAAATGGCGGTCAAGGCTGAGCACGGCAACAGACATACGGCTCACCTCCACTCAAAGAATGTTGACCATATGACTCAGTACGCTAAGGCTATTGAGACTACAATCTTCGTAAAGAACGCTCCGAGTTATGCCGGTATAGGCTTCAATGCTGAGGGCTGGACAACCTTCACTATTGCGGGTCCTACAGGTGAGGGTATCACATCACCGAGAAGCTTTACAAGACTCAGAAGATGTGTTCTTTCAGATGCTCTTTACATTATATAATTAAAAGGAGTGTTCAGAAATGGCTATAAATGAAAATGAAATTGCTGCATTGGTGCAGCAGGTATTAAGAGAAATGACAGGCGGCGCGCCCGCTCCGGCTCCGGCGCCGAAAAAGTGCTGCGGAAGCTGCGGCGGCTCGTCAAACGGTGTTCCAAAGACCGCTCATGTCGCGGTTCTTACGGGACTGAAGCACTTTGACATCAAGGAATATCCTATTCCCGAGGTAGGCGACGACGACATCCTCGTTAAGGTTGAGGGCTGCGGCGTATGCGGTACGGACGCTCATGAATTTAAGGTTGACCCGTTCGGTCTTATTCCGGTCGCTCTCGGTCATGAGGGTACGGGCGAAATCGTAAAGATGGGCAAGAACGTCAAGGTTGACAGCGCGGGCAAGCCGGTAAAGGTAGGCGACAAGATCGTTACCTGTATGATATTCAAGGACAATCCCGATGTCACAATGTTCGACCTCAACAAGCAGAATATAGGCGGCGCTGATGTTTACGGACTTCTCCCCGATGATGATATTCATCTTAACGGATGGTTCAGTGATTACATATTTATAAGAGGCGGTTCCTTCGGTTCAACCTTCTTCAATGTAAGCGATCTTGATCTTGATTCAAGAATCCTCATCGAGCCGTGCGCGGTTCTTGTTCACGCGGTAGAGAGAGCAAAGCTTACAAACATTCTCAGATTCAATTCAAGAGTTGTTGTTCAGGGCTGCGGACCTATAGGTCTTATCTGTATCGCGGTACTCAGAACTATGGGTATTGAAACGATCGTTGCGGTTGACGGCAACCAGCAGAGACTTGACTTCGCAAAGCGCATGGGCGCGACAGAGACCGTTAATTTCATGAACCATAAGGGTATTGACGCGCTCACAGACGCTGTTAAGGACGCGTTCGGCGGTTATCTTGCTGACTTCGCATTCCAGTGCACAGGCTCGCCTGTCGCTCACAGCAACATTTACCACTTCATCAGAAACGGCGGCGGACTTTGTGAGCTTGGCTTCTTCATCAACGGCGGCGACGCGACGATCAACCCGCATTTTGATCTGTGCTCAAAGGAAATCACGCTTGTCGGCTCATGGGTATACACATTAAGAGATTATGTAACGACCTTTGACTTCTTAAAGAGAGCTATCGGCATAGGACTTCCGATCAAGGAGCTTATCACTCATAAGTTCGCTCTTGAGGATATAAACGAGGCTCTTGAAACAAACCTTGCGCAGAAGGGTCTAAAGATCGCTATCGTAAATAAGTAATCGTAACCGGAAGGAGAAAGTTTGGAAAAAGATAAGCGGCGTATCTCACCTTCTTTCGGGACTCGGAGTATACACATACACCGTCGTCCCTCAAGAAGGCAATCTGCTTGCTTCTCTTTTACCAAACGGCATTGGTGAAAGGAGTTCAGATTATAACCATGAATGACGCAATCGGAATAGTCGAAATGTTCGGCTTCGTAACTGCGATAACAGCGGCAGACGCGGCGGCAAAGGCTGCGGACGTAAAAATTATCGCGATTGATTCAAACAAGCCTGCAAATGCCGAGTCCGTAGAGGTTCCGCTTATCATGGCGATAAAAATACAGGGTGAGGTTTCGGCAGTGAAGGCAGCTGTTGACGCGGCTGTGGAAGCTGCAAACACTGTTTCGGGAGTCATTTGCAGTCACGTTATTTCAGGTCCGACAGACGATGCTGTAAAGATGGCAGAGAGAATATCAGTCGGCCGTGACATTGTCGGTCACATACCGATGAACGCATAAGGAGGGGAATTGCTATGCAGGCATTAGGATTACTTGAAACAAGAAGCCTTACCGGAGCAATAGACGCTACTGATGCGATGACAAAGGCGGCTGAGGTCAGTCTTGTCGGAACGGTGAAAATCGGTTCCGGACTTGTAAACGTAGTAGTAAAAGGTGAGGTAGCATCAGTAAGAGCGGCTATCGAGGCGGGCAGAATTGCAGCGGAACAGGTCGGCGAGGTATATGCGGCGCATGTAATACCGCAGCCGGATGATTCGATCGCAGGCATACTTCCGTCATTCTATTAATAAAGGAGGAATTAACGATGACAGCGGATTTCTCAATTGGTTTAGTAGAAGTCAGCGGACTTGGTGATGCGATCATCATGCTTGATGATATGTGCAAGGCGGCGGATGTTGAGTTTGTCGCAACCGAGAGAAGGCTCGGCGGCAGACTTGTTACAATAGTTGTAAAAGGCGAGGTTTCGTCAGTAAAGGCGGCTGTGGATGCGGGCGTGCAGCAGGCAAAGTCCTGCGGTACATATAAGGCGTCCAGGGTTATTCCCAGACCGCATGTAGAGGTTCTTCCGTATCTCCATCTCGATGAGGAAAAAGATATTGAGCCGAAATCCGAATCTGCGGGAACCCATGTCGGCCCCGTTGTGGAGGATAACGAAAAGCCGGCAGCGGCAAGACGCGGCAGACCGAGAAAGAGAACAACAGAAGAAGCGAAATGATCCGTAAGGATAATTAAAACGAATTAAAGCGCGTTACGCTTTAAGATAAAAAAATATTAACTAAGTAAATTTAGGACATAT
>JBJEIV010000405.1:0-6585 GCA_051877395.1 Candidatus Ornithomonoglobus sp. | reverse complement strand
TAAATACCAAAGCTTTCCAACGCGTATCTGACACAATTTATTATTCCCTCCTGCGGGTCGGTCAGAGTGCCGTCAAGGTCGAAAAAAACATATTTATATCTCATGCTTTTTATTTCCTCCGTAAGACTATTCTTTCGAAATTATCCAAGATCAAGCTCTAATAATCGTAATGACCCCTGCATGACGCTATAATCAGCGAATCGCTTTGCTCCTTATAAACAAGTCTGTTTTCTTCATCAATGCGACGGCTCCACCAACCGCTGAGATTACTCCTCAGCGGTTCAGGTTTACCAATCCCCGTATCCGTACCGTTTCGCTGAATATCTTTGATTAAAGAATTGATTTTCTTCAGTGTTTTCTTATCCTGCGTCTGCCAATAACAATAGTCAGCCCAAGCTCTTTCTTCCCAAAGTAATCTCATGATACTAATCCTCTACCAGATTGTGTTCAACAAGTTTAGATTTTCCTGTTTCTATATCTGATATAATCTTTTCTAAGTATTTCATATTACTTTCCGAGTAGAACGGGTCGGCATTGATTTCAAACGGAATTTTTTTCTCACGGCTGACCTTTGTCGCAAATATAGTAAATGCTGTAGTCATAGTCATTCCCATGTCTTTACAAACACGCTCCATATTTTTTTTCAAATCCTCATCCATACGGAAATTAACCATAGCCTGTGCCATAATGCTCACTCCTTTCATACTTAAATTATAGCATTTTGTAAATCAAAAGTCAACATTTTGATTTACAAAATATAATATTTTCAAAGAAAATATTATGACAGTACTATTTTAAATGCATTTTTATTCGCTATATGCTTTTGACTAAGTTTTCTATAGTCAATGCAATGAAGAAAACTTAGTCAAAAGAGGTCTTAACCGCTTGCATTAAGTACGATTAAAATACAGGGTACTTAATGCAAGCTATATAGTAATCAATAATTTATCAGCCTACAACCTTATAATCCTTGTCCTCAATAGCCTTAATAATAACCTCATCCGGCGTGTCTGCCGTAAGCTTTACCGATACTGTGCCTGTCGTATGGCTTGCCGTTGCCTCGGCTACCGTGTCAATTGCTTCAACCGCCTTTTTAACAGCCGCCTCACAGTGACCGCACATCATTCCCTCTACCTTAAATGTTTTCTCCATTGTCTTTTCCTCCTGTGTTTTGATATTTAATGTTTTTACTCTGTTTTTAAGCATTTTATCATGCCTTGAGTCACGAATGTTTTTAAGATTGAGCCTTAACGCGTTTGTTACAACGCAGAAGCTTGAAAGACTCATTGCGGCCGCGCCGAACATCGGGTTCAGTTTCCAGCCGAATATGGGGATCCATATTCCCGCGGCAAGCGGAATACCGATCACATTATATATGAACGCCCAGAACAGGTTTTCATGAATATTTTTTAATGTTTCACGGCTGAGTCTGATTGCCGCCGGAACATCACTCAGTCTGCTCTTCATAAGAACCACATCCGCCGCGTCGATCGCCACATCAACACCGGCGCCTATTGCAATGCCCGTGTCGGCTGATGTAAGCGCGGGAGCGTCGTTAATACCGTCACCGACCATTATAGTTCTTCCCTGTTCCTTAAGCTCCCTTATAACTCGCTCCTTGCCGTCGGGCAGAACTCCGGCGATAACCTCGTCAACCCCCGCCTGCTTGCCGACAGCCCTTGCCGTGCGCTCGTTATCGCCTGTAAGCATTACAACGCGGATGCCCATATTCTGAAGCTCCCTGACCGCCTGCGGGCTTTCCTCCTTTATAACGTCCGCCACGGCGATAATACCCGCAACTCTGCCGTCATAGGTGAACAGAAGCGGTGTTTTGCCGTCACCGGCAAGTCTTTCTGCCTCGTTTTTAATTTCTGCCGATACATCAGCCTGCGACGAAATAAATTTCAGACTTCCTCCCACAATCGGTTTGCCGTTTATAGCGCCTGACAAGCCGTTTCCGGCGGTGATCTTAAAGCTGTCAACCGTATATGGCAGAAGCTTTTCTTCATTTCCGCGCGCTATTATCGCGCGCGCAAGCGGATGCTCGCTCTTTTCTTCAAGGGAATATGCAAGCCTTAAAAGCTCTTTCTCGCCAAAATCCTTTGCCGGAACAAGGTCTGTGACCTTTGGTTCGCCCTTGGTTATTGTACCTGTCTTGTCAAGCGCTACGATCTGCGCCTTTCCGGTATTTTCAAGGGATACGGCGGTTTTAAAGAGTATTCCTTGCTTTGCGCCAACTCCGTTACCTACCATGATGGCGACCGGAGTTGCAAGTCCGAGAGCGCACGGACAGCTTATTACCAGAACCGATATGCCGCGCGCAAGAGCGAAGCCGAAGGTCTCGCCGGCTATCAGCCATACCAATATTGAAATAACCGCTATTGCGATAACCGCCGGAACGAAAATTCCCGATACCGTGTCTGCCGCCTTTGCGATAGGCGCCTTTGTAGCCGCGGCGTCGCTCACCATTTTAATTATCTGCGATAACGTTGTATCCTCGCCTACTCTTGTCGCCTCACACTTTATATATCCCGACTGGTTTATTGTTGCCGCCGATACGCTGTCACCCTCCGTCTTGTCGACCGGAATACTCTCTCCCGTAAGCGCCGCCTCGTTTACGGCGCTGCTGCCCTCAAGCACAACACCGTCCACGGGGATGCTTCCGCCGGGACGAACGGCGAATATATCGCCCTTTTTCACCTGCTCAACCCCAACCTCTACCTCCGCTCCGTCTCTTATAAGTGTTGCCGTTTTAGGCGACAGCTTCATAAGGCTCTTTAACGCGTTTGTTGTCTTTCCCTTTGAGCGCGCTTCAAGCGTCTTGCCTATTGTTATAAGGGTAAGTATCATCGCGGCGGATTCAAAGTAAAATTCATCCATCCACAGCATTGCCGCAGCCTCTCCGCCGTGTACCTGAGCGTCCGTCATTGCAAACAGCGCGTACAGACTGTAAACAAACGCCGCGGACGCGCCAAGCGCGACAAGAGTATCCATATTCGGAAAACGGCGCGCAAGGCTCTTAAAGCCGCTTATAAAGAACCTGCCGTTTATTATCATAACAGCGGAAGTGAGAAGAAGCTGCACAAGTCCCATAGCAACATGGTTGTTATTAAAGAAACCAGGCAGCGGCCAGCCCCACATCATATGTCCCATTGAGAAATACATAAGTATGATAAGGAATATGACAGAGCTTACCAATCTGCGAATAAGAATCGGCGTTTCCTTATCCTCAAGCGTTTCCTCATCAGCTGAGTGAGAGGTCTTTTCAGCGCCCTTTACGGATGCGCCGTAGCCGGCATCGGTCACAGCCTTTATAATATCGGCATCGGACGCCGTTCCCTCAACTCCCATTGAGTTTGTCAAAAGACTTACCGAGCACGAGGTGACGCCCCCGACCTTATTAACCGCCTTTTCAACACGGGCGCTGCATGCCGCGCAGCTCATACCCGTTACAGTATATTGTCTCATAAACGCTTATCCCCCGTTACTTATTTGTTATGCTGACACATGCAAAGCCCGCGTCTGTAACCGCATTCTTAATTGCCTGATCGTCAATTTCACGATCCATTGTTACCGTTGCAATATTTTTTCTGAGATTTACAACAGCCGCGGCTCCGTCAATTTTATTTATGCGCTTTTCAACCGCGTTTTTACAGTGCCCGCAGTGCATTCCGTCAATTCTTACAACCTTTGTTGCAATAACCGGCCCGTCAAGTTTTTTCTTTTCGGGTTTTACATCTTTGCCGCCCCCGCAGCAGCCTCCTTCGCCCTTAAAGTGCTTAAATCCCGAAACGGCTGCAATCACTATTATTATTGCAATAATCGCAATTATTATTATGTTTCCCATTTCTATCAATTCCTTTCGGTATTATTTCATAAGTCTCTGAAGCGTTTTTAACAGATCGTCAATTACATCATCCTTGCCGTCTCGTATATCCTGCGCTACACAGGTTCGTATATGATTTGAAAGCAGCTCCCGATTAAACGCGTTAAGCGCGGCGGTTACCGCCGAAACCTGAGTTACAATATCCGTACAATAGGCGCTGCGCTCTATCATTCCCTTAATTCCCTTTATCTGACCCTCAATGCGGTTAAGACGGTTCATAAGCGACTTATACTCCTCAGGGGTTCTCTCCTTTTTCTTTTCGCAGAAACAGCATTTATCCTCCATATTATCGCCTCCTGTCTGTAATATACCCATACGGGGTATATTGATATTATATACCCCATATGGGTATTTGTCAATAGCTTTTCTGTAATTAAGGGTAAAAAAATATCCCGCTGCAAAAGCAACGGAATATTATGTATTGTTCATTACTGAAGCTCTTGCTGCTTGCGCTTTTCTTCCAGCTTTTTCTTCTCCTTATCCGTAAGATAATACTTATACTGAACCCACCGATCTATCGGGAAGAAGAAAATCTCCGCAGCATACGCCAGATATATAAGCGTTACAGAAAGCTTTCTCGGCAAATATAAATAACAGAACATACTTGTAAATCCAAAGAAGGTTTCATAAGCGCTTATACCTATAAATTTTTTAAATATCACACATAGCGCAGCATGTATTGCAAGTATCCCGAAATTAACTATAAGATAACTTGAAGTCTTTTCAACTGCAATAAGATGCCTTTTGAAGGCAAACAGATGCAGAAAATAAAATATGAATGCGCTTATGGCAAATACCATACCCATGGCGCTGTTTGTTTTTGCAACAAATCCACTCTTAATCAACAGATATATCGGTACTGTTGAGATAAGAGATATAATCAATGTTTCTATTAATCTCCTTTTGATATACATCCGTATTGCCTCCTTTGCGCATATTTTTGTTTAAATCAGTTTTTATTCTTTGTATAGTTAAGCAGTCCGCCTGCATAGAGCATTTCCTTCTGTCTGTCAGAGAAGCTTACAGAACAGTTAAAGTCAAAGCCCTTTGTTACATTGGTAACCTTGATCGTATCACCTGCGGCAATCTGATCGGCAATGTTCTCAATTCTGAGCTCATCCTCCTGTTCAATTCTGTCATAATCGGCCTCATCTGCAAAGGTCATCGGAACGATACCGGCGTTTATAAGGTTAGCCATATGGATTCTTGCGAATGACTTTGTTATAACAGCCTTAACACCGAGATACAGCGGAGCGAGAGCGGCATGCTCTCTTGACGAGCCCTGACCGTAATTTGAGCCGCCGATTATTATGCTCTTTCCCATTTCAAGCGCTCTGTCATGGAAGCTCTCGTCGCATACCGCAAAGCAATACTTTGAAATTTCAGGGATGTTTGAACGGAGCGGAAGAATCTTTGCGCCCGCCGGCATAATATGGTCGGTCGTGATGTTATCGGTAACTTTAAGGCTTACCTTTGCGTCAATATCCTTCGGCATCGGCTCCGATGTCGGGAACGGCTTGATGTTCGGTCCGCGCAGGACCTCAACGCTGTCCATTTCCTCCTCGGACGCCGGCTCGACAACCATGTTATCATTTACGAGGAAGTGCTCCGGCAGCTTAAACTCAGGCATTTCGCCCAGTGTTCTGGGGTCGGTAAGCACACCCGTAAGAGCTGAAGCAGCTGCCAATTCAGGTGATACAAGATAAATCTGACCGTCCTTGGTGCCTGAGCGTCCCTCAAAGTTTCTGTTAAAGGTTCTCAGAGAGATACCGCCGGAATTTGGCGACTGTCCCATACCGATACACGGACCGCACGCGCTTTCAAGCACTCTTGCGCCCGCCGCCAGAATGTCAGCAAGAGCGCCGTTCTCGGCAAGCATTGTAAGGACCTGCTTTGAGCCGGGTGCAATTGAAAGCTGAACGCTCGGAGCAACAGTCTTGCCCTTTAATATATATGCAACCTTCATCATATCCATGTATGATGAGTTTGTGCAAGAACCGATACAAACCTGATCTATCTTCATAGGACCGATTTCCTCGACAGTCTTAACTGCGTCCGGTGAATGCGGACAAGCCGCCATAGGAACGAGGTCGCTCAAGTTAATTTCAACGATTTCATCATATACAGCGTCAGGATCAGCCGAAAGCGGAGTATACGCGTCCTCTCTGCCCTGAGCCTTAAGAAATTCAAGTGTGATTTCATCTGACGGAAAGATCGATGTTGTAGCGCCGAGCTCCGCGCCCATGTTGGTGATCGTTGCGCGCTCAGGAACCGACAGAGTCTTTACGCCCTCGCCGCAGTACTCGATAACCTTACCGACACCGCCCTTAACCGAAAGACGTCTTAATACCTCAAGAATTACATCCTTTGCCGCTACCCACGGCTGCAATCTGCCTGTAAGCTCTACCTTAACAACCTTCGGGCATGTGATATAATATGTGCCGCCGCCCATCGCTACGGCAACGTCCATACCGCCCGCGCCGATCGCAATCATACCGATACCGCCGCCTGTAGGTGTGTGCGAGTCCGAACCTATAAGCGTCTTGCCCGGAACACCAAAGCGTTCAAGATGTACCTGGTGGCAGATACCGTTACCCGGACGCGAGAACCAGATACCGTGCTTCTTTGCTACAGAGCCAATGAAACGGTGGTCATCCATATTCATAAAGCCGTTTTGAAGCGTGTTATGGTCAATATAT
>JBJEIV010000404.1:0-6591 GCA_051877395.1 Candidatus Ornithomonoglobus sp. | reverse complement strand
AGCTTCCGTCGGCTTTGCTGTCGGCGGTGTAGTCGGCTTCACCGTCGGGGTTGCCGTTGGTCCTGTTGTCGGCATCGGGGTAGGCTTCACTGTCGGGGTTACCGTTGGCGTTGCTGTTGGCATCGGAGTCGGCATTACCGTTGGAGCTGCCGTTGGCTTTGCTGTAGGCGTCGGCGTTGGTTTCACCGTCGGGGTTGCCGTTGGCTTCACTGTCGGGGTCGGAGTCGGCACAGCCGTAGGAGTTGTGATCGGCTTTTGTGTTGGGGTTACTGTCGGTATCACCGTTGGTGTAGGGGTCGGCAATGCAGCAACACTTCTTGTTTCCTCTGCATTGCAAACACTGCATACACGTTTTTCAGTTCCGGTCTGTGATGTTGTCGGAGCTGTTACAACTACCCATTCACCCCAGTCGTGACCAGTTGCTTCTGTATAATTATCTTTATAGGAATTATCGCCTTTTGTACAAGTATAAAGTGTATATCCCTGTTCTGTGCATGTCGGAGGAATTATTACATCTTTATATGTGTGTTTGTGATTAAACACAAAGTCTTGTATATAATTATCCGTATAAGCATTAAATCCTGTTGTGCGTCTTGCGTTATAATTATCTATCTGGTTCCACCATTCATGATTAAATTTTGTTTTATCCGATAAATACATATGAAAAATAATATATGAATCACCATAATTATACATTGTTGCTATATCATCTGTTCCATCACCATTAAAATCACCCGCCATAAATCTTCCTGTCACGCAGCTTGGATAAAATTGATTTTCATTCGACCAATCATCCCTCATAAGAAAAGCTGTTCCTGTGGAACTAAATACATGTATTTTATGTTCACTTTCTCCGTACTTATACATTACGGCTATATCATCTTTTCCATCACTATTAAAGTCTCCGGCTGCTATTCTTCCGGAAGCTCTTTCAGCAGCATACGTCTCAGGATCTGAAAACCAATCCTGCCATATTGTGAACGAATTTCCTGTTGATAGGAAAACATGGACTTTAGTACTTGTCGCTCCATACTGATACATTGCCGCAACATCATCTAAACCATCTCCGTTAAAATCTCCGGCTACAAATCTTCCAACAGCAAGCACTCCTGCGTATGTTTGTGTATCAGAAAACCAATTTTCCCATCCATTAAATGATGTTCCTGTTGACAAAAATACATGAATCATCGTGCTTGTTACATCATATTCATACATAACTGCTATATCATCCAGACCATCTCCATTATAATCTCCTGTCGCAATGCGGTCAGTAGCTCTGCTTTGAGTATAATCACTATCTGTGTACCATGTCTGCCTTTTTTCAAATGAAGTGCCGGTAGATAAAAATACATGAATTTTTGTATCCCTTAAACCATATTCATATATAATTGCAACATCATCAAGACCATCGCCATTATAGTCTCCAGCTGTTACACGACCTGCACTATTTGCTGCTCCATACCAACCTTCAGTTAACTCCTGCCACCATATTTCTTCTGAAAATTCACTTCCTGTTGACAAAAAAACATGCCACTGAACTCTATAGTTTCCATAATCAAATAATACAGCATAATCATCTCTGCCGTCACCGTTAAAATCACCTGAAACACTTCTGCTTCCCACTCCAACTAAAAATTGTACACTGTCTGAACTTGCAGTTCCTGTTTCGTTCGATGCATATAAAGTGGCATAATAAGTTCCCGTCCAAGGAGGTGTATATAAAAAACCATCCCAAACATCTCCTTGCCATATTATTACATCATTATGGCGTATCTCAAGTTTATATGATGAAGCATTATTTGCCGACAAATTAAATTTTACTGCATCGCCCTCCGAATATAATCCAGCATCGGTTGATAATGACACATCAGACGGGGACTGTGCAACCGCATAAGCAGGTCTGCAATAACCGTCTATTGTGCTATTTGTCAAGCTATATGTCTGTGTACAAACTTTGTCAGACTTATTCCCCTCGATCGTATAAACATTTGAGCTGTCCGCGCCTGTAACAAGTCCTATGTGCTTATTGCCATCACTATATTTAAATATTATCAAATCACCTTTTTGAGGTGTTGTAGTTCCTCTTAAATAATATCTCCCTCTTGCCGAAAACCAATTTTTCATGGAATTATCAGCATCATAGGCGCTATACGATGTCGGAATTATATCTGAGCCTATACCCGCTTTTCTTGCACACCATACAATGAAAGCGGCACACCAACTCTGCCCCTGCATACTTGAATCCAAGTCAGCCCAATATTTTGTTATATTGGTTCCTGTTTCGCAATATCCGACTTCCCCTTTTGCAATATTCACAATATCGTCAGCCGTGCCGCTTGCATATACCTTTTGATACATTGAATTTGGCATCACTGTTACAAACATTATAATTATTGCAACTGTTAAACCCAAAATTTTTTTCATAAAAGCTCCTCCTTTGAATATTAAATTACTTACATTATATCCTAATAGTATAAATTTTGTCAAGCTCTATCGGATTATTTTTTAATCTAATGGATTATAATAAAATAAATCTATCAGATTATATTTAAAGGAGCATTTTAAGATGAAAAAGGATATAAATATTGAAATCGGTGCGCGTATAAAAGAAAAAAGAAAGCTACTTAAATACACCAGAGAAACACTCGCGGAGCTTGTTGATATATCCCCTCAGTTTCTCGCCAATATTGAATGCGGTAAAAAAGGAATGTCCTTTTCAACCCTTAAAAAGCTGTGTCAATGTCTCGGTGTTTCATGTGACTACATCATTCTCGGCAAAAAGCAGGACAGCCGACACGAAAGGATAAATGAGCTTATCGAAAGCGTTGATGAAAAATATATCCCGATTATAGAAAGCCTTCTCGGCAATACATTACAAATTATAACCGTCGCTCAGAAAAGCGGTCTTGAAGCTTCACAGCAAAATACCGCATCCATACCGGAAGAATGTTAAAATGTATTGAAATTATGGTTGCTAAACCTCTGAAAATATGCTATAATTCAATCAGGATACAAAGCTGCGGGAGGTGAGCTTATGCTGCTCAATAACGGAAAGAAAAGAATACCGATAGGCTATGAGGATTTCAAGCAGCTTATAGACGGCGGGTTCTATTATGTGGATAAGACCATGCTTATATATGAGCTGCTCCATAACGGCGGGCAAAACAATCTTATTACAAGACCGCGCCGTTTCGGAAAAACTCTTAATTTCAGTATGCTCAGATATTTTTTTGACATAACAGAAAAGGATAATGCGTATCTGTTTGACGGCTTGAAAATCTCAAAGTATTATGATGAGCTTGCAATGTACAGAAATACTCACCCTGTTATCACGCTGTCCTTAAAGTGCGCTAAGCAGGGAAATTATGCCGAAGCGCTTGACAGCTTATGCAATGAAATACAAAGAGAATTTATAAAATACAGTTTTATTGCGGACAGTGAAAAGCTAAACACAAATGACAATGAGAATTTTAAAACAGTGCTGAACTGTAAAGAACATAATGAGCGGATTTTTAAAGAGTCGGTAAAGCTGCTTTGCTCATGTCTGAAACAGTATTACGGCGTAAACACGATAATACTCATAGACGAATACGATGTGCCGCTTGAGGACGCGTATTTTTCCGGCTACTATGATGAGATGGTGAGCTTTATCAGGTCATTATTTGAATCGGCGCTGAAAACAAATCCCGCGCTGGAATTTTCGGTAATAACCGGCTGTCTGCGTATATCAAAGGAGAGTATTTTTACCGGTCTTAATAATCTTGAAGTCAATTCAATTCTGTCAGACACCTATTCCGAAAGCTTCGGCTTTGTACAGGAGGAGGTTGACGAGCTGATGAGGTATTACGAAACAGAGGAAAAACGTCAGACTATGCAGGCATGGTATGACGGATATCTGTTCGGTGACACCGAGGTATACAATCCGTGGAGCGTGCTCAATCAGACAAAGACCTGGGCGCGGAAGCTCAGCGCGATTGCTGTTCCGTGGTGGGCAAATACAAGCTCCAATAATATTATTAAAACGCTAGTGGAAAATGCCGATGATGAGACAAAGGCTATAGTTGAAAGCCTGATACACGGCGGCTGCGTCCAAACTAATCTGAAGGAAACCGTAACCTACGGTGATCTGACTGACAGCAATGAGAATATCTGGAGCTTCCTGTTCTTTACAGGCTATCTTAAACTGCAAGACCTTATACATTCAAATGAAGAAACAGGCGGCGCGGCAGTTTATTCCCTCGTTATACCCAATCTTGAGATTAAGAGCTGCTATAAGGATATAATAATACAATACTTTAATAAGTACAAAAAAGCGGTAAACAAAGACGAATTATATAAAGCGTTGCTCAATCGCGATGCGGCAGGCTTTGCAGCCCGGATAACGGATCTTTTAAAGAAGTCCATAAGCTTCTACGACCATACAGAGGCTTTTTACCACGGACTTGTATCAGGCTTGCTGTCGGGAAATATATATTATAAGCCGGTATCAAACAGAGAAGCCGGAAACGGACGAAGCGATTTGATTTTATATCAGCAGGACAGATTTATCAATGCTGTTATTATTGAATTTAAGGTATGCAGACCTGAGGAAGAAATAACTGCGGTAGCACAAAAAGCGCTGCGGCAGATCAACGACAGAGATTACGCGGCGGAAGCAAGAAATCAAGGCTATAAAAACATAATCAAGTACGGTGTTGCATTTAAAAACAAGGTATGCTGCGCAGTAGTTGAATAAAGCAATCCCTCCGGGACCCAAAATGTCCCGAAGGGATTTTTATATTGAATGCTTTGCAGTTATTAATTATAAGTCACTGTTTTATACTTCACAGCGCCCTCTATGTCATCAGCGGAATTTATCTTCACTCCCACCAACACGCCGTTTTCGTCATAGCCTATTCGTATAAGCTTAATGCCGTCTAAGAGGCGCGGAGGAGTCCATTCACCGAAATAATCGCTGTCGGGCATGATTTCAATACCGTTCTGCTCCATTGTGCCGTTCGGATTAAAGCTTTCGGTATCAACCGAGTTTCCGTCGCGATCCGTTACGTTATTTACATACAGTACGGAATTACTCAGCTCGCCGCCCATCTTCACCCATTCAGTCGGAGTATCAACGCCGTCAAGCTTTATTCCGTCATATATCACGCGGCACTTTTCACCGCCCCAGTTTCTGCCCCAGGAGCCCGCGGCAAATATATTTCCCGGATAATACTTGGAATTTGTAACCGTACAATTACGCAAAAGATAGCCGTTCGCCGATAAATCCGCTTCTCCCTCTTCAGGGGTGTCGGAGGTCTTGCAGGCGGTTATATATCCGCCGACCGACTGATCACTGTAGCCGTGCCATGCAAGGGTACAGTCCTCAAATATTACGGAATTTCCTCCGTAAATATAATCCGTGTTGCCCTCGATATAGCAGTTCTTCACATACGCGGTGCAGTTTGTATAGAAGGTGTCCTGTGAGGATATAAAATCACAGTTAAACAATCCGATATTTTCACCGTCAAGCGCAATCGCCGCCGCGCGCTCGGTTGCCGCCTTTGCCATTGCGTCATAGCCCGGCGGGGTTCTGTCCGGCTTGCCGTTGGTATCACTGTATTCGTTATGCAGTGCGGGTTCAACACCGTCCGCAAGCTCCTCAGCCGTTACCTCACAATTAAGCGTGTTTATGAATATAACATTCTCAACATTTACGTTCTTTCCGGTTATTCGGCACACCGCGCCCCAGCGCGTTACCGGCTTTTTCTCAGTTTTCGCAGCAGCATTGTCCTCGTTATAATACATGGTATCATCGGCGCTGTAATACAGATAACCTATGCCGTAATACCAACGGATTTGGGAACGGATGCTTATATCTGCCGCCGCAAGCGTCACATAATCGGAATCAATTATAACCTGCTCGGTGTATATTCCGGGGTCAAGCTTAATTGTTACCCTGCCCATCTCGCCCTCCGGTCTTTTCATCTTTCTTATAACCGTAAGCGCGTCACTGATCGTTTTAAATTCCTTATCGGCTCCGACCTCGATCACAGGCTTATATTCCGTTTCGGGAACAATTTCCTTAAACAGTATATTCTTAAACGGATTTGTATCGCCCGCCGCCATGAGATAGCTTTTTGACAGCTCTGACAGCTCATAGCCGTCAATATTCTCCGCCGTTATATTATATTTATGGTCGGGCATAAGTGTAAGACCTATTTTATTATCCGTAATTCCTGTTGTGTATGTCAGCTGCGGATCATCCTCCGCCGTAAACGTCAGCTTTACCCTATTCAGGTCAAGGAAGCTGTCGTCATTATACACATTATGGACTGTAACATCGCCGGAAATCTCTGTGGGAACGATGTCTACAAGGTGAATGTCAAGGCTTACATCCGACATTCCCACAGATACACAGTTTGTATCAAGAGCGGCGCATAGTTTTTCACTTCTTGCTCCGTTCTCCTCAACATAAATATCATAGCTTCTGCTCCTGCGCATCTCAACAGAATATGAGCTGCCAAAGTCTGTTTTATATTCTGTGCCGTCTTTTTTATCCTTAAACACAAGCCTGAGCTTTGAGGTGTCAGCGGCTCCGTCATAGCGTATGCT
>JBJEIV010000403.1:0-6773 GCA_051877395.1 Candidatus Ornithomonoglobus sp. | reverse complement strand
GCTGCGGCTCGTATGAGAAGGAAACGTTCTTAATATCAACATTACCATTTGCGTTTTCAATAACCGCCGCATCCGGCGCGTCCGGCAGCTCCGCTTTTTCGTTTATGAGGCTGAGCAGTCTCTGGGCGCACGCGATCGCGTTCTGAAGCTCCGTCACAACACCTGAAATTTCATTGAACGGCTTTGTGTACTGGTTCGCGTAGCTCAGAAAGCTCACGAGATTACCTACCGTTATCGCGCCCGCAAAGCTGTTTGAGCATACCATGACCGCGCCCGTCAGCGCAACCGCCGCGTAAACGATGTTATTTACAAAGCGTGTCGCTGGATTCGTTATTGACGAGAAGAACACCGCTTTAAGGGAGCAGGTGTATAATCTGTCGTTTATCTTGTCAAATTCCTCAACCGACTTTTTCTCGCGTGAAAATGCTTTTACGACCTTGAGGTTATTTATATTTTCATCAATAAGCGCCGTCTGCTCTCCGCGGGTCTCCGCCTGCTTTTTTGACATGGCGTAGGTTCTTGTCGCGATGAATTTTGCGACAAGCAGCGAAACCGGTGTGAGAACAACGACCACAAGCGCGATCCAGATATTGATCCTGAACATAAAAAACAGTGTTCCGAGAATTGTCATAATTCCTGTAAAAAGCTGAGTAAAGCCCATGAGCAGTCCGTCGGCGAACTGATCCGCGTCCGCTATTACTCGGCTCACGATTTCTCCGCTACTGTGCGAATCAATATATGACAGCGGAAGGCGCTCGATCTTTTTAAACGCCTCGTCACGCAGGTCACGGACAACATTATATGTTATCTTATTATTTATTGTATTCATTATCCACTGACCGAGCGCTGTAATTCCTACCACAACCGCGATCCTTGCAAGTATCGGAATAAGTCCCTCAAAGCTTACCTTGCCGGGACCTATAATATTGTCTATCGCATAGCCCACAAGTATCGGCACATACAGCGTGAGCACGACCGTCAGCGCCGCAAGAAGAATTGAAAGAACAAGATATACTCTGTATTTTTTTATATACTCCCATACCTCTTTTAAGGTACCCTTATTATTTATTTTTTTCTTATCAGCCATTTATCTCACCGTCCTCCTTAGGAAACTGAGAATAGTAAATCTCACTGTAAACCTCACAGCTGTCAAGCAGCTCCTCATGCGTGCCTATTCCCGCCGGCTTGCCGTCGTCAAGAACTATTATTTTATCCGCGTACATGATTGAGGACGCTCTCTGCGAAACAATGAATACCGCCGGTTTATACGGCAGCTCCTTTACCGCCGCTCTGAGCCTTGCGTCCGTTGCAAAGTCAAGCGCCGACGCGCTGTCGTCAAGAATGAGTATTTCCGGCTTCTTCGCAAGCGCTCTCGCTATTGTAAGTCTCTGGCGCTGACCGCCGGAGAAGTTGCGTCCCTCCTGCTCAACCTCGCCGTTTACGCCGTTCTTGCCCGAAACGACCTCCTCCGCCTGCGCGGCTTCTATCGCCTCGGTTACAGCCTCGTCCGAAATGCTTTCGCTTCCCCACTTCATGTTTGAATCGATCGTGCCCTTAAAAAGCACCGCCTTCTGCGGAACAACTCCTATTTTTGCGCGCAGTGCCTCAATGTCGTAATCACGCACGTCAACGCCGTCAACCTTAACGGAGCCGGACGCTGTATCATAAAATCTCGGAATAAGATTTACAAGCGAGGTCTTGCCGGAGCCTGTGCCGCCTATGATGCCGATCGTTTCTCCACGCATCACCTTAAAGGTAATATCCTCAACCGACGCTTCCTTGCTGCCCTTGTAAACAAGCGAGGCGCCGTCAAACTCAACCGCCGGAGCGCCGTCAATTCCTTTTGTGACACTGCCGCTTTCTATGCTGTTCTCTATTTCAAAAACATCCGCGATCCTGTTTCCGCAGGCAAGCGCCTTTGTAAGCGATATTATCATATTCGCAAGCTTTACAAGCTCGACAAGTATCTGGCTCATGTAGTTGTAAAGCGCGACAACCTGTCCCTGCGTAAGCGAGCCCGTATTGACACGCACCGCGCCGCTGTATATCAGTATAATTATAGCGGCATTTATAATCACATAGGTAAGCGGATTCATAAGTGCGGAAATTCTTCCGACATACTTCTGAATTTTAACCAGAGCCTCGTTCTTTTCCTCAAAGCCGCTGATCTCGCTTTCCTCCATACAGAACGCGCGTATCACTCTCGCGCCCGTTATATTCTCACGGGTTTTGCCAAGGATTCCGTCAAGTCCCCTCTGCGCCTTTTTATAAAGCGGCATTGTTATGAGCATGATACCGAACACAACCGCAGCCAGAACCGGAATCGTCACAACAAACACCAGCGCACATTTCACATCAACTGTAAACGCCATGATCATTGCGCCGAACACAACGAACGGCGAACGAAGAAACAGTCTCAGCACAAGATTTACGCCCGACTGAACCTGATTTATATCCGAGGTCATGCGGGTTATAAGCGTTGAGGTGCCGAGAGTGTCGATTTCCGTATGCGAAAGTCCATCTATATGCGCAAACAGAGCATGGCGCAGCTTTGTGGAAAAGCCCACCGCCGCTTTGGCAGCAAAAAACTGTGCCGTAATAGAGCAGCACAGACCTATAATTCCTAGCGCAACAAGCACCAGACACATGCGGATTATATATCCGTAATCATTATTTGCAATGCCCTTATCAATAATTGCAGCCACCACCAGCGGAACAAACAGCTCAAAGGATGCCTCCAAGAGCTTAAAAAGCGGTCCGAGAACACTCTCCTTTTTGTAGTCCGCAAGATACTTCAAAAGTTTTTTCACTTATGTCACTCCTCGATATTTTCTGTATTTATTATAATACAAAAATATGGTATTGTCAACGAAAAAATAAGCCGTTCTGTTTTTGTCGAACATAACGGCTTATCAATATTAAGCTTTTAACCTGTTATTTTGTAAGCTTCTCTTCCGTCTCGCCTAAAAGAATACTCTTTTCACTCGGACGGAAAACACCGGTATTTTCATCGCGTCCCTGCAATACATACTTCGCATCCGCGTTTCCGATCGAGGCTGCCGCCTCCTGTGAAATTGACTTCATGCTGTCACTTCTTACGCGGTTTACGATAAGCCCGAGCTGCATATCGGGATATTCCGTTATCATGTTAAAGTCGCCTGAGCTGTCGCCCGCTACAAAAATCGGGCCTCTGTTGCCGTATCTGCCTCTGATAAACGCGTTTATCGTATATGCCTTACCCTTGCCCTGTGTCTGGAAATAGTTATCGTCATATTCGTTTATATATCTGCCCTGCTCGTCCGTCTTTAACCGCATTGCATATACATTTTCTTCCTTTACGTTATAGCCGTATTTGGGGTTTGTCATTGCCGCGACAACTACGTCATAGAACGATGCCGAGCATACATATACGTCAATTCCGTTTTCCATAAAGGTATTATAAAGATCCTTCATCTCCTCCGGGAAAGCAAGACCTGTCTTGTAGCTGACCGAAACTACTCCCGCTTCTCCCTTGAGCGTTTCCGGGCTTGTCCACTTTACCTTTGTAAACTCTCCGTAATCAAGCCAGTAGTCATGCGATTCCTCCGCAAGCGCGCGGACCTCATCGCTTGTCATTCCGGTGAAAAGATATGTTACCCACGGATAGCCTACCGATGCGTCAAACGTGTCGTTTACGGCCGAGTACAGAAAACGAACCTTTGTTGTAAAATCCTTATATTCGTCAGTGTTC
Source organism: Candidatus Ornithomonoglobus sp. (assembly GCA_051877395.1). Taxonomy (GTDB): domain Bacteria; phylum Bacillota; class Clostridia; order UBA1381; family UBA1381; genus Ornithomonoglobus. The sequence goes on along the minus strand of JBJEIV010000403.1, from coordinate 3,043 downwards.
TTGATTTCATCAAGCGTCATGCTTCCGCCCGCGCCGAACCCTGTATAATTCTTATACAGATATTCATAATCCTTCGCGCAGTCGTCCGCGATAAGCTTTACATTGAGCGCCTCACCGTCAGCGTTCTTATAATCCTCAACAAATGGCTGCTCTATATCCGGTATGCCTGTTTCGAGAACCTCCGCTATATTGTCTGGTGTAAGACTGAATCTGAGATTTTCAAGCTGATAAATAAGCAGAGCTTCCTCAATATCGTTTATAACGGTCGTGTTATCGCAGTCGAAAACAACATACGGCTTGTTGGCGGCATCATATGCGCCGCTCAGTATACCGTTGTTTTTTATAAGGTTGTTAAGCGCGTCATATGTCGCGTCTGCCCAGTTGTTTTTCTCAAGCACGCGCGCGGTTTGCGCCGGGGCGCCTGCCGTATCCTCACGGTATGACTGAGAGGTGTTTATGCGGATCGTGTTTGTTGTCTCATCCCATTCAACACCGAAATTCAGCAGCTTACCCAGATCTCTTAATTTAAAATAGTTGTTGTCGTTTACGTTATAGCCGCTAATGTCAGCCTTTGAACCGTTTACATAAATATCCGATTTTGTAGCTGACGCTTCCTCCGCCATAACAACAGGCGATGCCGCAGAAGCGGTCAGTACAGTACATAAAATTGCTGCAAATATTTTTTTATTTTTCATGCTTATTGCCTCGCTTTCTTTAATTTGCATAAACAATATACCACGAAAAATAATTCCTTTCAATACTATTTACATAATATTTACCTCTGTTTGCAGGCTTTTAATATGCGTTTACAAAAGCATTCATTTTATATTATTTCGGCTTGACAATGGAAATATCCACAATCTTTTCATTCTCCTTAAGGAACGGCTCCTCCCGCTTTTTATAGCGTCCCGCCTTGGCAACCCACACCGCGTCCGCTACCGTTACAATCGGTCTGCCCTCCATCCGCGCCAGATTTGCCGCCGACTGCAAAAGCTTTACTGCGTCGCGGCCGTTTGCGGCATAGTCCGCTATTGTTTCCTTCACGCCGTTTTCCGCCGCCACACCGCAGCGCATGGCAGCCTCTGCAATAATTCTCACAATATCCGCTCTTGACAGCGCCGAAAAATAAATTTCAACACAGCGGGAGCGGATAGCCTCGGGAATCTCCTGCGGCTTTCTTGTGGTCGCGCCGATAAGCCTGAAATCTGCCGGCAGACCGTTCTGAAATATATCATGTATATACGTTGGGATTTTCTTATTTCTGCGGCTGTAATAGGAGCTTTCAAGGATTACCCGCCTGTCCTCTAAAACCTTCAGAAGCTTATTGATCTGCTCATTCGGCAGCTCGCCTATTTCATCAAGAAACAGTATTCCGCCGTGCGCCTTTGTGACCGCCCCCGCCTTTGGCTGAGGTATACCGGAGCTTCCGTAGGCTCCCGCGCCCTGATATATCGGGTCATGCACCGAGCCGATAAGCGGATCGGCAAAGCCCCGTTCATCGCAGCGCATAACGCAGGCATCCGTTTCCACAAATGCCGCGTCCTGCGCAAACGGCGTACCCGGACTTTTCTTTATTTCCTCCAGCACGACCCTTGCCGCAGCGGTTTTCCCGACCCCCGGCGGGCCGTAAATCAGAACGTGCTGAGGATTTGACCCCCACAGCGCGGCGCGCAGGGCGCGTACACCCTCCTCCTGCCCTATTATTTCCGAGGTGCTGCACGGTCTTGAAAGCTCCGTCATAGGTTCATTAAGGCTTATATGCCGCAGCGCGTTAAGCCGCTCAGCCTGATCCTTTGCCTCATCCTTAACGAGCTTTTCCCCCTCCGAGTCCGATCTCAGATGCATAAAAAAATACATTCCGACTATTATTGTAAATGCCAGCTGTGCAAATGCAGTCAGTTCATTCATATTCAACACTCTCCTTAAAAAAGCACCTGACGGAAAACTCCCGTCAGGTGTTATTTTTAACATTTACACATTAAATATTCACTATTATATTATATAACCACAGCGGCAGCCGAATAATTATCGCTCCCGGCCGGCGCGGCGCTGTCACGGATCTCAAGCATTTTAGTGATCCATTCCTTACCGGTCTTTGAATCCTTCAGAGTGTCCTCCATATCTTCTTCGCTCACATATTCCCACCAGCCGTCGGTGCATAAAAGAAAGCTTGTATAGTTATCTATATCCGTTATATTTGAAATATTCATTTCACCAGATGCGATCCCGAGCGCGCTTGTAAGTTTATTCTGATCGGGACTGCTTCTTATATCGTCATACTCAATATCTCCGCACAAAAAGTTTATAAATGCCAGAGAGTGGTCCTCTGTTACCTCCTCAATTCTGTTATGGTGGAAGCGGTATAATCTTGTATCTCCGACATTTCCCCAAATCGCTTTTTTACCCTTTATGAGAAGAACAGCAATCGTGCTTGACATGTGTCCGTATTCCTCATCGGCATCCGCTCTTGCCATTATCGCATCATTTGCCATTGAGATGTATTTTCTCACTCCGGCCTCAGAAAAAACCGGCTTTTCATTAAACGCGCCAAGAACAGTTTCAACCGCGATCCCGGATGCTATCGAACCGCCGCGATGACCGCCGAGACCGTCGGCGAGAACAACGCATACAATACCCTTCTTTTTAGTTCGTCCGGCTGCATCCTCATTGATCTTGCGCCCGCCTTTTTTTGAAACCACTGTAACTAACAAAGTCCTGCACCTCTCTGATACATGATATAAATAAAGAGAGCAGCTACAACCACTGCCAGCAGCGCAATAACATAATTCAGAACAGGCGACACGGTCCTTGTTTCTGTCCCCGCCTCATAAAGCTTTCTGTAATATTCGGCAAGCGCGGTATCGCCGGCGCGCGCTGCATTTCTCATACGGACATAATTATAATCCATTTCTGCTCCTTCTTATCCACAAGTATTTATTACTTAATATTATAACACATAATATGCTGAATTTCAACCGCCAATATCTCATTTGAGTTTCCCCATTTTTTCATTTTTTTAGCACCAACCAAAACCAACATCAGT
>JBJEIV010000402.1:0-6831 GCA_051877395.1 Candidatus Ornithomonoglobus sp. | reverse complement strand
CTGAGCTTCTGTGCAAAGAAATCAAGCTGATCGGTATACGATACATAGTTACCGAACTGCTGAGGTTCCCCCTTGATTCTTGTAATGTTCACAGCGCTTCCGGTAGGGGTAACGCCCTCGGTGAGAGGCTTTAAAGCCTTAGGGAGCGGAGAACGCTTGTCAAACACGATAGTCTTTGTCTTGCCATGCGGAATGTCAACAGTCTGGGCAAACTGCGTATACTTACGATTTGTCTTGTTCTGTTCAAGAACATAGCGGTTAAGCACCGCCTCCATCTCCGGGCTCATTCCGGCAGAACCGGTAGTGTTCAGATTGAGAGTAGCTTCATCAGTCATATTAAATCAACTCCTTAAAATTAATAATCATAACCATTTTTTACGCTGTCGATGTATTTTTTAAAATCCTTCGATGAAAGCCTTGAAGGATCCGGTTTAGAATTGCCTCTGCCGACAGCTGAGCTTGAAGCATTCTGCATAATCGGATCGCGCTTCGGCTTTGGCGGTTCCGTTTCCTCCGGCGCTTCGGAGGTATCGGGAGTATCTTTCTTCATCGCCATATAAGCCTCAAAGATATTCTTTCCGCCGCCGAGCGCTTCCTTAAAGAGCGCGTTTGCAAGAGCGTCCTTAAGGTCAAAATCCTCATGCAGCACCTTCAGCTTACCGGCATCCTTCAGCCATTCATCAACAAGCGAGGCGCGTGTGTCCTCATCCTTCTTTCTGCGTTCCTCCAGTTCACGCCATTTAGCGGCATCCTCATCACGGCTCTTATCTGCGCGGTAATCGTCAAGCGACTTTCCGGCAGCCTCCGCCGCTGTCTGTTCGTCCTCCGCTTCCTTTGCCGTTTTCTGATTGGTAAGGTCGGCAATAAGCGCTCCGAACTTATCTTCTGTGTCGCCGTAAAAGAACGGCAGCAGCGCCAACAGCTTGTCGTGATAGCCGTACTTCTGCTTTTCCTCATCATCACGCTGAAGCTTATACTTATCGACCTCAGCCGCAATATCGTTCTTCCAGTCCTCCTCTGAAAGATAGGACTTGAACGGCTCAGCGGATGCGGGCGGTTCGTTATCATTCTCAGGCTCCGCTGCGCCTTCTGTTCCGACGCCGTCCTCCGGCGGTTCATCGTCAGAGTTTTCCGGCAACGCGTCCTCAGCGTCAACCGTATATGACCCGTCTCCGCCGTACTTCACGCTTGCGATATAGTCTCCGAACTCACCAGAGTCCATATCATCAATCGAAAGCTCATCAGCGCCGGCAGTGTCGCCGCTGTCAAGCTTTTCATTTTCATCTTTGTTCATAATTCAATCTCCTTTCCGGGCTGCTACCACCAGCCGCTGAATTGTCTTTTCACCTTCGGCATCAGCTCCGAAAGCCAGTTTTTATAGGCGCTGAGCTTTGAATTGAAGGAAGTCATAAACTGATTATAATCACTTGTGTCGCCCTGGTAGAGAGCGATTTTAGCATGAATATAATCAACATACATAGAATCATAAGGAGCGTCGCAGACCGTGCGCTCCGTTATAACTCTCCTTATGACGGCAGTATCCGAATGCGTCTCGGATATATCGTCAAGAGAACCCTCAGCGACAGTAAGCACATAGCTTCTGTATGTTTCATCGTCATCAGCATAGTCAACATCAACGAGAGGAACCGGACCGCTGAGCTGACCGTTGATTTCAATGAGGAGGGTATCGCCGGGAACAAACTCACAGTCATTCATAACTATGGTATTCTCATAGGCATCTATTGTAATCTCGCCCTTGTATTTCGTGAGCCGTATAGGCTCATAGGGAGCGAGATAACAAACCTCGACAAGGTTGTTTGCCAACCAGTTAAAATAGTTTGCAGGGTAAGTTCTGCGACCGCGAGAACGCAAATCGCACTTGTGAATAATATGGTTATTGTATTTGATAAATACAATGTGCTCAATATTCACATCCTCCGGGAGCAGAACCGAACCGTCAGGAGCGACGCGGAGCCGGATGCTTTTGTAGCACCTGCGGTCCTCGACAGTAAGCATTGAAGATACTTCATCGCACCACATGTACATCTCTGTAACGTCATACTCTGAGGGCTTAAGCTGCTCCGCCCTGTCTATAACATCATTTATATACATTTTTTTTAACCTCTCCAAATCTCGGAATAAACCTGTAAGCGGAAGAATTTCCGAATCCTTTAAAGCGGCTTTTTCCGCCACTGTTAAATCTGTTGACACCATTCGGCTTAAACCGTGATGTATTTGCACCTGTCAGCCACGTATAAGTCCGCCGCCCGGAGCCGTTATAATAATACCGTTTTGTCGACCTGCGCCATGTACGGCGGGAATACGAGCGGCGTCTGTAATAACTCCTTCTGCGCTTAAAGCTGTTGTAAATACTCCTAATGTTTGACGACGGCTTAATACTATCAGGATCAATTGCAGACTTTGTGTCCTCCGGCGTGACAGTAACGGTAGTATTTGCCGCGTCTATGCCCTTATGCTTTTCGCCCATGCTGTAGCCCTGTGACTGAAGGATCATCTTCATCTCATTGTATGAGCGTTTCCCTGTAACGTCAATATGCTCCGAGCCTTCCTCTGACATATCCGGCTTAGGCAGATCATCAGGGAGTCTTACCTCGGAAGGGTACCGGCTTATCTGGCTCAATACTTTTTCCTTATCAGCATCGGACAAATCAGCAAAATGTCCGGTTATATATTTTTTATCGCTGAGTGTTCCGTCCGCAAGCCGCTTGTTCATAGCTTCGAGATAAGCGATTTCAGAGCGCCTTTCTTCTTCAGTCCACTTAGAGGCATAAAGCTTATACTCCGAACCGTCCGAACGATAGGCATATTTGTAATAGGTGCCGTTGCTTATCTTCTCGATCTTCTCCTTGTTATACGCTATCTGACCGATGATCTCACCTTTGCTGTACGGTACCTCGTTATAGACAGAAACAACATCATCAACATTAACGTCCTCGCGCTGTATATATTCCGTTGCCTGCCGCTCAATGACATAGTTTGCCGCCGCATGTGAATATTCTTCAAGATCGGCATTAAGAGTTGCCTGAGCGTCCGGATTTGCCTCCATGCCTTTATTCTGATATTTAACCCATAGTTCACGAACGGTGTAAGGTGTGTTCCTTGAAATCTCCTCAAGCGTATCAATCCTTTGCTGATCGGAAAGCAGATGATAATCCTCAGAGGTCACGAATGCGGCCATGTTGTTATAAGTTGTCTGTCCTAAGAACTGCGCATACTGCTCATAGTCCTTTCCGTTCAGCTTAAATTCATAAGTCTGTCCGTCAAGTGAAAACTTATATTCTCTTGACGGTATACGCGGAAGGATGTCGGTTGACATTTCAAGAAGTCTGTCAAACTCCGCCGTCAGCTCATTGACCTTATACTTATCCACAAACCCCGGAAGGAATGAGTTGTTAACAATATCAAGTCCGATAGAGCCGAGAGTGTTTTCCTCAGGCTGACCCCATATATCTATCCTGAGCGGAACATCATCACGAACGGATGGGATAAAGCTCTTGTTCTTGAGCTTACCGATGAAAGTATTAAGAGGACCGTCCTCCTTATACGGGTTGCGGCTGTAATTGTCGGAAGCGTTGGCAACCTGGTTAATAAGCGCGGGATTGAACGAAAGAACAAAGTCTCCAAGCTCCGCAGCGGCAAATTCCGCCATGCCGTCAGTATACTTCCAGTTGTTTATCGCTTTATTAATTCCCGAGAACAGAGACAGATCTCCGACCACGTTCCCGGATAAATTAAGCGAGGTGTTCATGATAAGCACCGGATTAAGGTAACCGTCATCAGCCGCAACAATATCCGAAAGAGCAGCGCCAGTTGAAAGAGCGGTGTTGATCCCGACAAGCCAGCCTATATCTGAAAGAGCGTCACCCGCCTGAGCGTGACCGTCATATTCGCCGGTAATAAGCCGCTTGAGCTGTGAAAGATTGATCTTAAAATCGCCGAGTCCTTTTGCGTTCTCATACTGTTCTTCGGAGTAATCTCCGTTGCCAGATGTGCCGATTATAATACCGAGGTTTCTCAGTCCGTACCCGGCAGCAATGATTCCGGCAGCGGTGAGAGGTCTTGCAATATCCATAACGACACGCCTCTGCATTGACGCAGTAAAGGCTTCAGAGTGCAGACCGCGCGGAGTAAAGCTGACGCCGTTCTCCTGATTATGCATAGCTATAACCTTGTTGTCACGATACACCTGCTTGCTTATCTGCGCAATATCATAAATAGCTTTCAGCGCGCCAAGCGGAGAATATTCCACAGTGCGCGAAACAATATTTCCGCCTACAGTGGTATACGGAGTAAGAAGATCGCCGACACCGAACTCATGAATACCGTTGGCGTCAACATTTCCTATACCGACACGGTTAAGAGCGTTATGTATATCGTTTAGCATCTTAGCCGGAAGCGTGTCATCCTGGAACGTGCGATAAAGCATTTCCTGTTTTATCATAGACTCCATCTCATCGGGAGTATAATATCCTTCATCAACAAGTCTGCGGTACATCTTCCGCATCTGCCCGTCAATCATGCCCTTCTGAAATTCGTCGGTTGAGCCCATGCCGTAGCCGAGACCGCGCTCCAGGACTGCGCCAGGACCGCGCTTAAAGGTTCTCCTGCCTCCGGTCTGCCCTATATATGAGCCTTTGCCTCCGATGATATCAACATTGAGCATTGTTTCAAGAGTTGCCATGTTGGCGCGCTCAAAACCTTTCCTCCATCCGGTAAGAGGATTTTCAAGAGCAACGGACTTCTGACCGCTGAGAGCGTAAACGATCCAGTCAAGAACCCAGCCGACATTGTTCGCGGTTGCGTCAAGCATATTGAAAAGATAATTTGAAAGCACATTCTTCTCAATTGTACGGAAGTTGAGCAGCTGCGCGATAAACATACTCTTATGCGCCTTATCCGCAAATGTGGATTTCTCAAGATCGGCAAACGCACCGAACACCTGCTGAGTTGCAATATCCTTCATCATTTCAAGCCCGGACTTAAGGTAATCCCTGCCGTTGGGAGTCGTATCGTCAAACCTGTAACCGGGATGATTTTCAAGATACTCCTGCCGCCATTCAATTTCCGAGCGATTATAACGCTCTATATCAGCAACCATCTTATCAAGTCTGCGGTCGATCGCCTTTTCGTTTTTAGCGGTGTGCCGCATTTTGGAGCTACGCTTTATAACATCCTTCAGCTCCGACACATCGTCCATATCCTCAATCATTTTAAGCAGCTCTTTGTAATATTCAAAGTCAGCTGATTTGATATGCTCAATTCCAAGCTCCTCATAAACGGAGTCAACATGGGTTTTCAAATCCTCAGCATCTCCTCCGCCCTGCTTAAGAATTAGATAGCTGCTGATATCATTGTCAATCATGCGCCGGTAATCATTAAGCATTTTCTTAAGCGACTTGATTTTAAGATCGGAATTTAACTGTGCATTCATGAGCGCTCCAAGCGCCTCATCAGCCGAGGACAGCTCAGTATTATCAATAACAATTCCCGGCTCTCTGCTTACGCTCTCGTTTTGTTCACGTTCTCCGGTATAACGTCTTACCGATTTGTCAAGGACAGATCTATCAATGGTTCCGTCCTCCTTCACAAACCGCATTGCATATTTTCTCGCATTTTCAGCATTGGTATATATGCCGCTTATATAGTCGATTTCATCCTGAGTAAATCCAATATCCGAAAGCTCTTTTTCAAGATCACGCATCGGCTGAAGCTTTCGCTGTCTTGCTTTCCTCTCAGCTTCATTAAAGAGCTTAGATATCCTTCTGAGTTTTTCCTCCTCAGCCCTGCTCTTTTCCGCCGCCGCCTCAGCCGCCGCCTGCTTCTTTGCCTCAAGCTCCGCAATCCGCGCTTCGCGTTCTCTGCGCTTTGCCGCCTCCTGCTGAAGCTGAGCTTCCCACCTCTTAACCGCCTCGGAGCGTTCACGGAAATTAGTATCTGTTTCGGTGAGTGTTTTCTCCGCCGCCGTGCGTTCGCGGTTATCAAGCTCCGCCGCGTCATCTATTCGCTTCTTAGCGTAATCACGGTATTCTTTAGAGAATAAATTAAGCTGCGCCTGTAAAGCTTTACGCGCCTCTTTCTGAATTACGGCAACCTTGCCGGTAGCAGACATCTTATAAAACATTGACATGGCTTCGGTTGCCTGTCCGTATTGCGTAAGCTTCTTGGCTCTCGCGTCCCACAGCTTCGCGGCTCTCTCATGGTCCCCGACAACATTGTCAAGCTGCATTATAACAATATTCGCAATCGTTACATCCTCAGCGGTGTAATCCTGCTTTGTCTCAATATAGTCCGCCAGCTCATACAAATTCGAGTGAGCGACAACCGCCATTGCCTGCTCATAAGTTTCTGCGTGGTGTGCGACTTTATAAGCAGAATCGGAGCTTGACTGTACATAGCTCTTGAGTTCATCCGAAACAGCAGTACGTCCGACCTTTGCCGCCGGATTACGCATACGCATATCAAGAAGATTATCGGCAAACAGATTAATTTTGCTGATCTGCTTCTGGGCGGCGCTTATCGTTTCCTTTGCCGCCTCGATCTCAGCAGCGTTACTTGAAGTCGTTTCGGTATAATGCGCCTCATGGATTTTATCGCGTACTCTGAGGGTTGCCGCCTCGCGTACAGTTGTGTAAATCCTGGATGTTATCGCAACAAGATCAATCGATGAGCGGCCGCGTCCGGCGGTCTTTGCCTGAACAACCGCATTGACCTCCTGAACAATATCATCCTGCGCCGCGCTCAGATCATCAGCAGCGGTTATCGTGTCAATGACTGACCGTGTAATATCAGAGAATGCTTTGACCTCGCCCT
>JBJEIV010000401.1:0-6890 GCA_051877395.1 Candidatus Ornithomonoglobus sp. | reverse complement strand
AAATCCGAAAGCGATAAAGGAACAAACAGAGACAATATCCGTGGAAGACAGGCAGGTTACATATAAATTAACACCATATGAGTTTGCAGTGATACGTATTCCTGCATATACGCCGGAGGAATCTGCGGACATTGCAAACCTTACCCGCGGAGGAAAGCTTGCCGATCTTGCAAGGACAATGGAGGATTTTGATATTACAGCCGAATACGAGTGTACGTTTACTGACATTCCGGCTGATGCGTGGTATCGGAATGCAATCGGATTTTTGCAGCAGAAGGGCATAGTTGAGGGATATGATGATGTGACCTTCAAGCCGGAGCAGAAAATCACGGAAGAAGAAATGAGTATAGTCTTATCAAGATTAGAAAATAAATGAATTCACATAGAAACGGAGGAGGAATGAAAAATGTTTGAATTCAAGGAAAATACAAAATTTGACCTGGTAGGCATGGGTGAAGTCATGTTAAGACTTTCACCGCCGGGAAAGGAAAAGATTTCGCAGAGTGAGACATTTGAGAAGAACGCAGGCGGCTCGGAGCTGAACGTGGTATCGGGCGCCGCAATGCTCGGACTCAGAAGCGCGATCATCACAAAGATTCCGAAGAGCAAGATGGGTCACTTTATCAGAAACAAGATTCGCTACGGAAATGTATCGGATGACTATATTGTATATGATGATTCCGATGAAAAGCGTCTTGGTATCTATTATTACGAGAGCGGCGTATATCCGCGTAAGTCATCATGTATCTATGACCGCGCAAGAGCGTCGGTAAACTCGCTCACACTTGACGAAATTGATCCGGCTGTATACGAATCAACCAAGATATTCCATATAAGCTCAATCACGCTTGCGCTCTCGCCGGAGCTGAGAGAGGTGTCGCTTGAGGTTATAAAGAAGTTCAAGGAGGCGGGCGCGCTTATCTCCTTTGACGTAAACTACAGAGCCGCGCTCTGGACAGAGGAGGAGGCAAAGCCGGTTATCGAAAGCATTTTCCCGCTTGTTGATATGCTCTTTGTATCGGAGGAGACATCAAGAAGAATGCTCCGCAGAACAGGCACGCTTGAGGATATTATGATGGGCTACGCGCGCGATTACGGCTGCCGTCTTGTCGCTACGACGCGCCGTGAGGTTGTTTCGCCCACACGCCATAACTTCAATTCAAAGATGTTCTTTGAGGGACGCTTCTATGAGGATTTGCCGTATAAGGAGATTGAGGTCGTTGACCGTATCGGCAGCGGCGACGCATACCTTGCAGGCGTTCTCTACGGTCTTGTCAAGAACCGCGACATCACTCGCGCGCTTGAGGTCGGCAATGCGTTATCGGCCGTTAAGAACACGGTTGCGGGCGACATGAGCGCAAGCTCAATTGACGAGATCCGCTCGGTTATCAAGTCTCACAAGGCAACAGGCCCGCAGGACGAAATGGTAAGATAATTATATATATTACATGGCAGGGGTGAAGTTCTTCATCCCTGTTTTTGCGTTTAGTGGATATATATGCGGAAAATGCGGATCGCGGCGGAATTATTACAAAGTGTATAATAATCAGCATCGAATATTACAGCTATGTTACATAAAATCGCAGAAAAATTATGTAATCCACTTTATCCGCACAGTTATCCACGCAAACACATGATAAAATTTCCGAGGAAATCAATATTTCCCGCAGGTTATCCACATTATCCACACTGAGCGTGGATAACTTTTTTGTTATGAGGTTTACATAAAATAATTATAAACAGATATTATCCGCATATGCGGATAGGGAGCTTTATGGAACCGATAAAAATATTTGAAAAAATGCTTGACTCTCCCTCAGGGGCAGGGTATATAATGTAATTGTTCATGAACAGACTTACAAATCAGGAGGAATTTATAAATGCTTACTATCGGTCAGTTTTCAAAAACATGTATGGTGACGATTAAGGCGCTGCGTCACTATGACAAAATAGGACTTATAAAGCCGTGTTCAATAAATGATGAAAACGGTTATCGTTTTTACTCCGAGGAACAGATACCGCGGATGCTGCTTATAAAGAAGCTGAAATATTACGGTTTCTCATTGACGGATATTAAGGATATACTTTCTGATGAGAGTACGCTTTTAACAAGACTTAGAAAACAAAAAAATGCGCTGTATAAGTCAATCAGCGAAACAGAGATTGTAATAAGCGAGCTTGACAGGCATATACAGGCATTGGAAAGGACAGGAGATATTATGAGTTATCAGAATAGTTACGATATTAATTTGGTTAAAACAGAAGATATATCGGTTATAGCAACACGCCAAAATATGAGCGTGGAGGATTTTTCACGGTATTATGGTGTACTTTACAAGCGTTGCGCGGATGAAAACATTGTGCTCAGCGGCGAATGTATGGCATTTTACTATGATAAGGAGTTTGATCCCGACAACAGCGATATAGAGCTTGCTTTGGGCGTAAAGGAGGAGGAAAAGGCGGACAAGGTTATAAAGGGAACCCTATGCGCTTCAACAGTCCATTTCGGCGCGTATTCAAAGCTGCCGGAGGCATATGGAGCGATTACGCGCTGGATAGGAGAGAACGGCTATGAAATAACAGCGCCGCCTTACGAGATATATGTCACCTCGCATTTTGACAGAATTCCGGTTGACGAGTGGGAAACAAGAATTTTTTTCCCGGTAAAAATAAAGTAACCTATTGCAATCCGTCCGCGATAGTGGTAGAATAGACATCAGAATATATTTTACAGCTTAGGAGCAGTTATAATGGCAAACAAATTAACAGTAACAAACGAAAGATTATCGCCGCTGGGCGACTTTTACGGAATATTTTTTGAGGATATAAACCATGCTGCGGACGGAGGTCTGTACGCGGAGATGATACGGAACAGAAGCTTTGAGTTTTCTACGATAGATAATCCGTCATACAACGGTCTCATCGCATGGACGGCATATGAGCCGCAGGGGACAAGGGTCTCGCTTTCAATCCGCAACGATGCCTATGCCGACGCGGCAAATCCTCATTATCTTGTAATGGCGGTTGAAACGGACTGCGCGGCGGCAGGTGTGAAGAACGAGGGCTATAATTCAGGACTGCCTATATACGGCGGAAAAGAGTATAATTTTTCAATGCGGGCAAGAGCGGCGGAGGGAACAGAGATAACCGCGGAAATCATAAGCGCAGACGGAAAAGTATACGACAGCGCAGACTTTACGCTTACGGAGAAATGGACAGATTACAGCGCGGTATTTAAGGGCGTAAAGGATGATTTTTCGGCAAGGCTTCTGCTGTCAATGAAAAAATCCGGCAAGGCGTACTTTGATTTTGTATCGCTGCTTCCTAAGGATACATATAAGGGACGCAAAAACGGACTTCGCAGGGACTTAGCGGAGCTTTTGGCTGATCTTAAGCCCAAGTTTGTGCGCTTCCCGGGCGGCTGCCTTGTGCATGATGGCTCGCTTAATAAAAATGACCGCGATTCCTGCTACCGCTGGAAAAATACCATAGGGGACATAAAAAGCAGACCCGCGAGAAGAAGCAACTGGAGATATAACCAGACGCTTGGTTTGGGCTATTATGAATATTTCCTGTTCTGTGAGGATATAGGAGCGGAGCCGCTGCCTGTTTTACCGGCGGGATATAATCCGCATTCCCGTCAGGGAGTTCCGTTTGATGAGCTTGGCGAGTGGGTCGACGACGCTCTCGACCTCATAGAATTTGCAAATGGGGACAGTAAAACAGAATGGGGAGCAAGGCGCGCGGAGCTTGGGCATCCTGAGCCGTTTGACCTTAAATATATAGCGGTAGGAAATGAGGAGGTCGGACAGGGCTTTTTTGACCGATACGACTATTTTCATAAGGCTATTAAGGAAAAATACCCCGATATAAAGATAATAAATTCCGCAGGTCCCTTCAATCACGGCAGTGAATATGACAAGGGCTGGGCAAGCGCGAAGAAAAACGGTTCGGATATAATTGACGAGCACTATTACATGACGCCAGAGTGGTTTATTGCCAACTATCACCGCTATGATAATTTCAGCGCGGAGGATACAAAGGTATTCTTAGGTGAATACGCTTCATGGGATAACAATTATTACAGCGCGCTTGCGGAGGCGGCTTATATGACTGGACTTGAAAATAATGCTCACGCGGTTGCCCTTGTATGCTATGCTCCGCTTTTATGCAACGCGCAGTATACAAATTGGGCGCCGGATATGATATGGTTTGACAATCACCGCGCCTACGGCAGCGCAAATTATTATGTGCAGAAGCTGTTTATGAATAACCTTCCCACACAGCTTTTAAAAACGGAAAAAGAAGGCTTTGATAAGCTGAATATGCTTGGGACTGAAAAGATATGCGGCGGCATTGAGCTTGCTGCGGACGGATGCAGCGCGGAGTTCTATGATATAAAGATAACCGATAATGAAACAGGGGACATAAAAATATATAATAACCTCAGCTTTACAAACGGCGGCAGCTCGGTAATTGATGAAACCGCATCGGGACATTACACGATAGAATTAACAGCAAAGCGTCTGAGCGGCGACCTCGGCTTCAAGCTGACCTTTGCAAAAACCGCCGAAAGAAAGAAGCATGTTTGGTCGATAGGCGGATGGCAGAACCAGGACTGTATTATTGATAAGTTTGAGGGACACGCCTCATGTCTTACTCAAAGCAGATTTTCCGTTGAAACAGGCATTGAATACAAGCTGAAGCTTGTGGTTGACGGCAGAAAACTTAAAACCTATATTAACGGCGAGCTGTGGAATGATATTGAGGACAAACGGCTTATTCAAGAGGAGCTTTATTATACGGCGGGCATAGATGATAAGACGGGTGATATAATCGTTAAGGCTGTAAATGTAAATGATACACCGACAAAGGGCGTTATAGAAATTCCGTTTATTGAAAATATAAGCGGAAGCGTATCGGAGCTTTACGGATACGAGAAAAATGACGAAAACTCCTTTGAGGAGCCTCAAAAGGTTTATCCGACAGATAGTGAAATTAAAGCCGACAAAAACTCCTTCGAGTTTGAATTTAAGCCGATGAGCGTAAGCGTGTTCAGAATAAAGGGATAAAGCAAAAGGGTGGTCGCGCATGATCACCCTTTTAACATATTATTCCGCTTTGATATTTGCTATAATGTCTTTGTAGTTTATCTGCTCTTTGATAAAGCTGTTTATACAGAGAAGGTTTGAGCAGGTGTAGCCGAACGCGCCGTAGCGGCATTCCGTTTCCGGCTCACGGCACGCGTCGCACAGACACATCTGACCGTTGGTAACGGGAATAACAAGATATTTATTTTCATTCAGAAGCTTTATAGCCTCCTGAATCTTCTGTTCTTTTTCGTTAATCTCAGCCATTATTTAACCTCCTTTGTTGTATATACAACAGGCTTTATGCCTGTCAATTCATATGTTCTCATATCCGGCTGACCGCCGCTTATATAGAAGCGGAAGCCGTTTTTATGCTCAATCTTTTCGCCCCTGTCGTTTATAAGAAGGAGCTTTTCCTTTTTAACGGAAAGCGTTACGATTTTTTCCTCATCGGCATTTAATTCAACGGATGTAAATGACCGCAGCTCATATTTAGGGACAGTAAAATCAGGGTTAACAGGTTCAGCGTAAAGCTCTACTACCTCGCGTGCCGACATGCTTCCAGTGTTCTTAACCTTAACGGCTGCAATGTATTCCTTATCTGATTCGGTGAACTGTTCGGGCTCATATGAAAACGTGGTATATGAAAGACCGTAGCCGAACGGATACATAGGTGTGCCCTCAAAGTAGCGATAAGTCCTGTTCTTCATGCTGTAGTCGGTAAATTCCGGCAGGTCATCAGTGGAGTTATAGAATGTAACAGGCAGCTTGCCGGAGGGTGAGAATTTGCCGAAAAGAATATCCGCAACCGCTGTGCCGCCCTCACCGCCGGGATACCATGCCTGAAGTATTGCGGCGCATTTTTCGTCCGCGGCGCGCATATCCATCGCGCTTCCGGTCATTGAAACGAGAATAACCGGTTTTCCGATTGAAAGCACCTTATCCATGAGTGAACGCTGTGTCGCCGTATATTGAAGGTCAGTCTTGTCGCCCGCGCCGTAGGCGTTTGATGTATCGCCCTGTTCGCCCTCAATTGTATAGTCAAGTCCAAGACAGAGTATAACAATATCGCTGTGTTCGGCAACCGCCATCGCTTCACTTTCGCCGTCATGTTCGTTTCTCGAGTTTGTAAGCTTAGGCTTCCAAAGATGGGAGCCTTTTGCGTAGAGAACCTCTATGCCGCGCTTATCCGCCTCCGCATAGATGCCTTCAAGAACAGTGACAAATTTTTTGGGAGTACCGCTGTAGTTCCCTAAAAGCGCGTCGCGGCTGTCAGCGTTCGGACCTATTACACCAATTGTTTTAATGTCCCCGTGCAAAGGAAGGATGCCGTTATTTTTCAGCAGCACAATACTCTCTCTCGCTGCCTGCACCGCTCTTTCACGATGCTTACGGCATGCAATTGCGCTGTACGGTATATTGTCATATTCTGTTTCCTTATCGAAATATCCGAGCTTAAACCATGTTTTTAGCAGCCTTTTAAGCGAGGCGTTGATCTGTTCTTCGGTTATAAGTCCCTTTCGGTATGCCTTTAAAAGATGCTCATAGGTGCAGCCGCAGTTGAGGTCACAGCCGTTTTTCAGAGCAAGCGCCGCGGATTCCTCCGGTGTCTTTGTAACCATATGGTGCTCATGAAAATCACGGATCGCCCAGCAGTCCGAAACAACATGTCCCTTAAAGCCCCATTCCTTTCTCAGTATGTCAACAAGGAGCGTTTCGCTTCCACAGCAAGGCTCACCGTTGGTACGGTTATATGCGCCCATGACCGCTTCCACATTTCCTTCTTTTACAAGAGCCTCA
>JBJEIV010000400.1:0-6948 GCA_051877395.1 Candidatus Ornithomonoglobus sp. | reverse complement strand
CCGCTTGCATTAAGTACGATTAAAATACAGGGTACTTAATGCAAGCTATATATATTATAATTTAAAAAACAAGATTTTTATATAAAAATCCGTGCATCATTTTTCGTAATTCAGTCAATATAACGCTCCTGATATTCGGACGGAGTAAGCCCGGTACGGCTTATGAAGCAGGAGGAAAAATATGCTCCGCTCCCGAAGCCGCATCGCTGCGCGACATCTGTCATAGAGATATTCTTTCGTCTGAGCAGTACTTTTGATTTTTCTATTCTCACATCAATTATGTACTGAGCCGGACTCTGACCGGTTTCTGCCTTAAATCTCCGGTTAAAGCTCGATACGGAAATATATGAAAGCGCCGCAAGCCCCTGCGCCGTAAGCTTTTCGGAATAATGCTGCTCGATATAATGCTGCGCCCTTGCGATAGTGTAATCAGACGAAACAGGACGCATTCCAAAATTTTCTCCGAGTATGCTCCGTATTATCCAATGCGTGATAATCATCGCCTGCGCGCTAAGCGTTATATCCGAATTGGGCATCGCCTTGCTGTATTCAAAAGCAAAGCTGTTAAGACTTTTCAGAACATCTCCGCATATTTCAAAGTCCTTCATCTCAAAGCGCGGTATCGTTTTATCATATAACAGATACTGCTCCTCAAAAAATGCTTTGTCAATCAATATACAGTAATATTCATTGTCGTTATTGTCATTATGAGGTATATCCGGCGAGCATATTTCAGCTCTGTAATGATTTGCCCCCGGCTGTTTTTCACCGAAATATATAACCACCATATACGACGGATGCGTATGTCCCGGCCTTGCAGCATAGCCGCATTGTCCGAGAGCGGGAATAAACAGCCCCATCCGCTCCGCTGCATAGCAGTCCACATTTTTAAGCATTTCCTCGGTTATGCCCTCGCCGATAAGGCTTTTTATTATTTTAAAATCTCTCATAATACCTCATATCCCAAATCAAAGTTCCCCAAATTAATCTCTTACGAAATTATAGCATAGAATTTGACAAATTACAATGCCGCATTATTAAAAATTTATCGAAGGTTTTTTAATATATTTTTTACAAAAGAATATATTAAACCTATTGCATTTTGCTGTAAGAAGTGGTATAATACAAGTATGTTAAAAAAATAACATAGTGCATATTATTTACAGCATAAAACAGGAGGTTATAATTATGGCAAGATTTACATTACCGAGAGATTTATACCACGGCAAGGGCGCTCTTGAGGCGTTAAAGGACTTTAAGGGCAAAAAGGCTGTTATCTGCGTAGGCGGCGG
This sequence comes from Candidatus Ornithomonoglobus sp., assembly GCA_051877395.1. Taxonomy (GTDB): domain Bacteria; phylum Bacillota; class Clostridia; order UBA1381; family UBA1381; genus Ornithomonoglobus. The sequence continues at coordinate 5,656 of JBJEIV010000400.1, read as the reverse complement.
GTCAATGAAGCGCTTCGGCTTCCTTGACAGAGCTGTCGGCTACTTAAAGGAAGCGGGCATGGAGGTTGAGCTTATTGAGGGCATTGAGCCGGATCCGTCCGTTGAAACGGTTATGAACGGCGCTCAGAAGATGCTTGAATTTGAGCCGGACTGGATCATCGCTATGGGCGGCGGCTCACCTATTGACGCTGCCAAGGCTATGTGGATCAAGTACGAATATCCCGACATCACATTTGAGGATATGTGCAAGGTGTTCGGTATCCCGGAGCTTCGCAAGAAGGCTAAGTTCTGCGCTATTTCTTCAACATCAGGCACGGCTACAGAGGTTACCGCCTTCTCAATCATCACAGATTATCAGAAGGGTATAAAGTATCCTATCGCTGACTTTGAAATTACACCGGACGTTGCAATCGTTGACCCCGATCTTGCGGAAACAATGCCGCAGAAGCTTGTCGCTCACACAGGCATGGACGCTATGACGCACGCTATTGAGGCTTATGTTTCAACAGCTAACTGCGACTACACCGACCCGCTCGCAATCTTTGCTATCAAGATGATTCAGTGCGACCTCGTTGATTCCTACAACGGCGACATGACTAAGCGTGATTCAATGCACAATGCTCAGTGTCTTGCGGGTATGGCGTTCTCAAACGCTCTCCTCGGAATAGTTCACTCAATGGCGCACAAGACAGGCGCGGCATTCGCTGACTACGGCGCGCACATCATCCACGGCGCGGCAAACGCTATGTATCTCCCGAAGGTAATCGCGTTTAACGCTAAAGACGAAACAGCCAAGAAGCGCTACGGCGTAATTGCTGACTACATGGGTCTTGGCGGCGCTGACGATGACGAGAAGGTTAAGCTCCTTATCGAATATCTCAGAAAGATGAACGATGATCTTAACATTCCGCACTGCATCAAGAACTACGGCGCGGACAGCTATCCGACAGAGCAGGGCTTTGTTCCTGAGGACGTATTCCTCCAGAGACTTCCCGAAATCGCTAAGAACGCAATCGGCGACGCTTGTACGCTTTCAAATCCGAGAATCCCCACACAGGAGGAAATGGAAAAGCTTCTCAAGTGCTGCTACTACGACACTGAGGTTGATTTCTGATTTATGATTTATACATATAGTTAAAAACGGTATGGCTTGCGTCATGCCGTTTTTAACTATATGTAATTATATATTTTTATAGTATTTAAAATAGGAATACTATTTAGAATAATCAAGGAAATGCAAAAAATTTATTATTGACAGCTTCCAAACCTAAATTGTTTATTCTTTAAAATGTTACTCTGATATAACTTTTACAATTTTTTTCAATTTTATTCATTTTAAGCGAATAAAAATGAATTTTTTCGTAAAAAAAGGGCTTTTTGGCAATTTTTTTCTTGCATATTTAATCACTTCGTGGTATAATACTGTTAGCTCTCAAAAACTTAGTTCACAAAAACTAACTTAGTTTTCCTAAACTAAGTTATAGGAGTATAGCAATAGGCAACAAACAATTATATAAATTTGCTGCTGTACAATAACCTTACAGCCCGTCATTTACGGAGGGCTGAAACAATATTTTTATTTAAAGGAGGTTTCTCCCAATGAAATATGGTGAGAAAGTATTAGAAGAATTAAAGAAGAACCACCCGGGTGAGCCGGAATTTATCCAGGCTGCCACAGAGGTTCTCGAAACAATCCAGCCGGCTCTCGACGCTCATCCTGAGTTTGAACAGGCAGGACTTCTCGAAAGACTCGTTGAGCCGGAAAGAATCGTTATGTTCAGAGTTCCGTGGGTAGATGACAACGGCAAGGTACAGGTTAACCGCGGCTACAGAGTACAGTTCAACAGCGCTATAGGACCTTACAAGGGCGGTCTCAGACTTCACCCGACAGTAAACCTCAGCGTTATTAAGTTCCTCGGCTTTGAGCAGATCTTCAAGAACAGCCTTACAACGCTCCCGATCGGCGGCGGCAAAGGCGGTTCAGACTTTGACCCGAAGGGTAAGTCAGACATGGAGGTTATGCGCTTCTGCCAGAGCTTTATGACAGAGCTTTCAAGACACATCGGCGCTGACACAGACGTACCGGCAGGCGATATCGGCACCGGCGGCCGTGAGATTGGCTTCATGTTCGGTCAGTACAAGAGATTAAAGAACGTATATGAGGGTGTTCTCACAGGTAAGGGCCTCACATGGGGCGGCTCGCTCGCTCGTACAGAGGCTACAGGCTACGGTCTTGTTTACCTCGCGGCAGAAATGCTCAAGGAGCTTGGTACATCATTTGAGGGTAAGACAGTCGCTATCTCAGGCGCGGGCAACGTTGCTATCTACGCTTGCCAGAAGGCTCAGCAGCTCGGCGCTAAGGTTATCACAATGTCAGACTCAAACGGCTACATCATTGATGAGAACGGTATCGATCTTCCGGCTGTTCAGGAAATCAAGGAGGTTAAGAGAGGCAGAATCAAGGAGTACGCTGATACTCATCCGTCAGCTCAGTACTTCGAGGGCGCAGGTCTCTGGCAGCACGTTAAGGTTGACGTTGCTCTTCCGTGCGCTACTCAGAACGAGCTTCTTATCGACGACGCTAAGGCTCTCGTTGCCAACGGCACACTCGTTGTTGCAGAGGGCGCTAATATGCCTACAACTCCGGACGCTACAGAGTATCTCCAGCAGAACGGCGTATACTTTGTTCCGGGCAAGGCTTCAAACGCAGGCGGCGTTGCTACATCAGCTCTCGAAATGAGCCAGAACTCACAGAGACTTTCATGGACCTTTGAAGAGGTTGACGAAAAGCTCCACGGTATCATGGTATCGATCTACAACGCGGCTACAGCGGCAGCTAAGGAATACAACCTTACAAAGGGCGGCAAGCTCGACCTCGTTGCGGGCGCTAACATCGCAGGCTTCATGAAGGTTGCTGAGGCTATGATGCAGCAGGGTATCTGCTAATCACAAATAAGATATATGAAACAGAGCGGCAAGTCACAAATTTGCCGCTCTGTTGTCTGTTATTCAAAAAGCGCTGTTTTAGGTGAAACCGACCGCATGCCGTCCCATACAAACAAGTATTGACTGCTGTAAGCTTTTTCAATCTCTACAGTGAGCCATTTGCGGGAATCTGCGTCTGCTGTGCGCTGTTTTATACCTGTCAGCACTCCGTTCTCATAGTCCGCTGTATATATATTCAGTCCGTATATTGTATCCGTGCTGTTGAATATATCGACGGCATACTTATTGTCAGCGGTAATATACGGTTCTCCTATTTCTATTGGATATGCCGAACTATGCTCAATCATATTCATCACAATATTTTTGCCGCTGCCGTCAAGCACCGATGCTTGCGATATATCATTTGCGCAGCTTGTATCATCAACATAATTTCCACCGTAATATAAGCCCTCTGTATTGTCATAGAGTACGTAACAAATGACTATACTACCCGCATTCATATCGTTTAATAACGTAAAGCCGCATTCTCCGGCTTTATTGGAAAAATCAAAGTCACATATCTCACTTTCAAAGTACGGCGGCTCTGCCGACTGAAAAAATACGGCTCCGCTTACCTCGTTATTCGCAAAGCCCTCCGGCAGAAGTATTGTGCCGGTTATTTCGGGCGATTTCTCAAATGAATCGAAATTCAGCGCCATATTTCCGCTGTCCGAACGGATTTCCTTGTATTGACGCACAAATTCATGCTCCTCAAAGGATATGATCACAGTATAATCCTTATCAGGTCTTATGTTCAAAGAATATTCAGAAATGCCCGTTCCTGCTGATATTGTTCCGTAGAAAACATCAGCATAATCATAAACTATTATATTATCTTCAATTCTCCTGTTTTCTTCGGCATAAACCGTATAATATACATCCTTATCGGTATCTCCGAGATTGACGGCGCCGGATAATGTTATCTTTTCAACACATTCTATATTGAACGCGGCGCTGTTATTTCGTATATTCACAATTTTGCTGCCCATATATCTGTCGTCATTTATCAAATACTGCGCCCTCAAAGCTCCGCTTAATCTATCATTCTCCACATCAAATTCGGCAGTCTTTTCTGTTTCTCCTTCATTAAATGTAATTTCCATACTTTGTGATGCTCTGATTCTATTTCGATAGACAGTAGCGGGTATACCTTCATATATGCTGTTATAGCCTATATGTCCGTCTCCATAAGTCCTTATTCCACCGCCCCCCGCAGAGGGCATGCTGCCTATACTTACCGTCACTGTTATTCCGTCATCGGTATAATCGCAGCCCTCGGGCAGGCTCAGCGATACCGTTATCTTTGTTGTTTCCTCCTCCGTTCCGTCATCGTCAGCCGCATATGCCGGAGCAATCGTAAATACAGTCGTCAGCAGCATACAGAAAGCTGCCAAAAGCCATTTTTTAAACTTTGTTTTTCTCATGTTCTGATACCTCCAAAAATATCTTTCTGTTATTAACACGATTCAAAAGTCCAAATGGTTGCATTTTTTCCAAAAAAATTTAAAAAATCTGCACAGCAGTTTTTGCTGTGCAGACTGTTCTGAACTTTATTCAATATCCTCGCTGAAGATTTCCTCGCCGTTCTTGGTGATGTTAATATCCTTATACATACTCATACCCGTACCCGCGGGGATAAGCTTACCGATAATAACATTTTCTTTAAGACCAACCAGCGGATCAATCTTGCCTCTGATTGCCGCTTCTGTGAGTACCTTTGTGGTCTCCTGGAAGGAAGCCGCCGAGAGGAAGGAGTCTGTTGCAAGCGATGCCTTTGTGATACCGAGGAGAACAGGTGAAGCCTTTGCTTCAACTCCGCCCTTAGCCTTAGCTGCCTCGTTTGCATCCTCAAAATCAAGCTCGTCTGTGAGTGAACCGATAAGAAGGTCTGTGTCACCGACATCATCTATTCTTACCTTGCGCAGCATCTGACGCGTGATAACCTCAACGTGCTTATCGTTAATATCAACACCCTGCATACGATAGGTTCTCTGTACCTCACGGGTGATGTACATCTGAACCGCGTCAGGTCCGTTGATTTTAAGAATATCATTCGGGTTGACTGAACCGGCTGTGATCTCGCCGCCCTTTTCAAGGTAGTCACCGTTGTGAACCTTGATTGACGCGCCGTACGGGATCGCATAAGTCCTTGCCTCGCCGTCCTCGTCATTCGTGATTATAACCTCACGTCTCTGATTGGCATCATTGATTCTTACCGTACCTGCGATCTCCGAGATGATTGCGACACCCTTAGGTCTGCGCGCCTCAAACAACTCCTCGATACGCGGAAGACCCTGTGTAATATCGCTGCCCGAAGCAACGCCGCCGGCGTGGAAGGTTCTCATTGTAAGCTGTGTACCCGGCTCACCGATTGACTGAGCGGCAATGATACCAACAGCTTCACCGATATCAACAAGTGTTCCTGTTGCAAGGTTCTTACCGTAGCACTTAGCGCATACGCCGACCTTTGACTTACAGGTAAGGACTGAACGTATCTTGACCTTCTGAATGCCCGCATCTACAAGCTTCTGAGCCTGACGCGGTGAGATCATATCGCCCGCTTTGACAATAAGCTCGCCTGTTGCAGGATTCTGGATGTCCTCCCATGCGATACGGCCCTCTATACGGTCGTATAACGGCTCGATAACCTCCTGACCGTCTCTGATATCCT
>JBJEIV010000399.1:0-6975 GCA_051877395.1 Candidatus Ornithomonoglobus sp. | reverse complement strand
AGTGCATATGATGCGCACCTGACGGGTCGGTATATACGGCAGGATTTATCTGAATCACATCCTTCTGCAGCTCGTCAAGGTATTGCTGAACACGGCTCTTAGGAAGCTTGGCTGCCTCCATAAGCTTGTTTGAAAGGAAGCACGGGCTTGAAAGTATACCGCTCTCCTCCTCTATATCGTAGTTAGCCCAGATTATGAACGGAACCTTGTATCTGCTGAGTGACTCCTCCTGGCTGATACCCGACAGCGGCTTGCCGTAAAGCTCCTCGTAAAAGCCCGCTTCAATATTAGGCATGTGGTCTCCGAACATGACAACCATAATTGGTTCGTCAAACTTCTTAAGCTCGTTAAGGAAGTATCTCAGAGCATCGTCAGAGTCCTTTATAAGCGACAGATACTGCTCTGTCTGCGGATAATCACCCGACATGTTCTGGAGGAATATTTTGCTCTTATAAAGCTTGTTTGTATATCCGCCGTGATTCTGCATTGTTATATTGAATATAAACGCGCGTTCGTCCGGGTCCTTTCCGAGGAAATAGTTTATAATAGCGCCGTAATCGCCCTTATCGCTGACATAGCCTCTGAGATATTCCGGGTATTCGCTGAGCGTCGCGAAATTCTCCAGGCTTATAAATTCATCAAAGCTGAGATCATTATAAACATTTGTTCTGTTCCAGCTGTCAGCGCTGAACGGATGTATTGCAATTGATCTGTATCCAAGCTCTCTCATATGCATCGGCAGCGAATACGGAAGCTTTCTGAAAATATTCTGAAGATACGGCGCCGAACGTGACTGCAGCACCCCCGTCGACATTCCCGTAAGAAATTCGTACTCCGTATTGCATGTATAACCGCCGAACGGCGAAACAAGAAGCTCTCCCTTTATTGTATTATTCTCCAATCCGCGGAAAAACGGCATATAATCCTCATTTGTCTCAAAATCGCCTACCGCCGCAAGATCGGAAAAGCTTTCGTTCATTACTACAACAATATTCGGCTTCTCGCCTGTCTCGCTCAGCGTTGTTTTCATAATTTCTCCCGTTTCCGGCGCCGCTGTAGGCTCAGGCTCAGCCGTTGTGTTCGCCGCAACGATCATGGATGCCGCATCATCACTGTCTGTCGGTTCCTTTGCTGTTTCCGGCGCGGGGGTGGATATTTCGACAGCCTCCGGCTGCTCATACGACAAAAGCTTTTCATCCAGCTTTTCAGGATTATATGTATCACTCTTTTTCAGTCCCATCTTAGTGCAGTTAACATAGAAGCTGAACGCGGAACCGTAATTATAATTTGCAAGCGACTGGTCATATATAGAAACATCTGCATATGAGTAGTCTCCCATGGTTATTACTGCCACAGAAGCGGCGAGAGCCACAGCTCCGATACCTCTCATAACAAACGGTCTTGCCTTAAAATTCAGCCTGACAGGAAATTTAAAAGCAAGCATTATAAGCGCAACAAAAAGAGCCGTTGATGTTATCATAGGATATTGCAGCTCAAATTCATACTGCGTTGCTACATTCATTGCCGTTCCCCACGCATAAATATCTGTAGGCATGAGCGCGGTTCCTCTCAGGCAGTATACAATGAAGCTTGAAGCATTGAATATGTAAGACGCGGATAATGCGGTAATAGCCGATACTCTCAGACTTCCCGAAATAAGCAGTCCGAGCGCTCCGAACGCCAGCCAGAACAGCACATTTATAAAATAAATATACGCTTTTGCCTGAAAGCCTCCGGCAAATGAAATTGAGATCTGCATTGCTCCGAATATCGAAACAATATATACAAGCACTCCCGTTATGGCAACGGCAATCTTATTAAGTCTGAATTTCGTCACTCCCAGAAAGCATATCACAAGAGAACATACAAGCGCGGCTATAAAATACCCCGTCATAAAAATCTCTTTATCCGTGTAAACCTTGAACAGCTCAACGTTTATACAGGTGAATGTCCAGAAGAAAAGCGCCAGTATTATCGTTATTACTATTTTAACTACATTATTACGTTTTATCATTGTTTTTTTCAATCCTCATCTGAATTTAAGTGTATATTAAGTATTATAGCATACATACATAGATTTTTCAAGCGGATAATTGAGGATAATTATAATAAATTTACGATAAATTTATGAACCGCAAATTAACCAAAAAAACACTGATAATTGATTGACATTTCATCAAAAATATAATATAATTATTATAATTAATAAATATTGCCGTTATATACGGTAACTGCAAAGGAGAGGAATCTAATGTCAAAAACATACAAATTTTTAGCGTTTGACTTCGGCGCTTCGTCAGGACGCGCAATTCTCGCTAAGTTTGACGGAGAAAAGCTTGAGCTTGAAGAAAAGCACCGTTTCTCAAACGACCCTGTAACAATCAACGGAGATTTCCACTGGGATGTCCTCAGACTATTCCACGAGATCAAGCAGGGCATTTTAAAGTGCGCCAACTCCGGCGACAGAGATATTGATTGTATCGGTATCGACACATGGGCGGTTGATTACGGTCTGCTTGACAAGAATGACAAGCTGCTCGGAAATCCGTATCACTACCGCGACACAAGAACTGAGGGAATGTATGAAAAGGCATTCGCTCTCGTTCCCAAGGAGGAAATCTTTAAGGAAACAGGCATCGCCTTCAACTGGTTTAATACCGTTTATCAGCTGCTTGCGGCTAAGCTTGCTGACGATTCAACGCTTAAGGAGGCTAAGACGCTCCTTATGATGCCTGACCTCTTTAACTTCTTCCTCACAGGCGTTAAGAAAACAGAATATACAAACGCTTCAACAACACAGATGTTTAATTCGGAGCGTTATGAATGGTCATATGACATGCTCAAAAAGCTCGGTATTCCTACCGACATTCTCACAGACATCATATATCCGGGCGAAATCGTAGGCACGATCAAGCCGGAGCTTGCCGAGGAGCTTGGCATTGCGGAGGTTCCGGTCGTTGCCGTAGCATCGCATGACACAGGCTCGGCGGTAGCGTCGGTGCCGGTCGTTGACAAGAAGGACTTTATCTATATTTCATCCGGCACATGGTCGCTTATGGGCGTTGAGCTTGACGAGCCGAACGTATCGGACGGAGCTATGAAGTACAACTTCACAAACGAGGGCGGTGTGAACAAGACTATCCGCTTCCTCAAGAATATCATGGGGCTGTGGCTTATCCAGGAAAGCCGCCGTCAGTGGGACAGAGAGGGTACTCTCCTTTCCTTCGACGAGCTTGAGCAGGAGGCGCGCGCAGCGGAGCCGTTTGCAAGCCTTATTGATCCCGACTATGCGGCATTCCAGACACCGGGCAATATGCCTAAGCGCATAAGAGAATACTGTAAGATGACAGGTCAGAAGGTTCCCGAAACAACAGGCGCGGTTGTTCGCTGTATCGCTGAAAGTCTCGGCTTCCGTTACAGATACACAATTGAGGGTATGGAAGAGGTTACGGGCAACAAGTACAATGTTGTAAATATCGTCGGCGGCGGAATCAAGGACAAGATGATCTGCCAGTTCACGGCCAACGCGACAAAGCGCGTTGTAAACGCGGGACCTGTTGAGGCTACATCGATCGGCAACATCATCGTTCAGGGTATCGCAATGGGCGCTATCAAGGACCTTAATGAAGGCCGTAAGATAGTACGAAACAGCTTTGATATTGCGGAATACCAGCCTGAGGACAATGAGGCATGGGATGCGGCTTATGAAAAATGGAAGAATATTGTTGCATCAACACAGAAGTAATATTGTTTGATACGGGTATAATATATACATAATGAGAAACGTAGATAATTTTAAAGAACTCGTTGAGTACTGCGCCGCCGAAAAGCCGGACGGCGCAGTATTTCAATGGCTTGACGGAAAAGATTTCAAGCGGAAAACCTATTCGGAGTTTAAGTCGGATATAGAAGCCTTCGGGACATATCTCTATTATAACGGCTTTAAAAAATCCCGCGTTGCCGTAATAGGCGAAAACAGCTATGAATGGATACTTACCTATTACACCACTGTGATAGGCGGAAATGTAATTGTTCCCATTGACAGGGATCTGTCATTTGATGCCATTGTAAATGTGCTCAAGGACAGCGGCTCAAAGCTTCTCATATATACGGATCATTATAACAGGATCATTGATGATATAAAAAATGCTGCCGGAGTTAAGGTGATTAACATATCGGAAATACCCGGTCTTATAGATGAGGGCAGAAGGCTTCTTTCCAAGGGCAAGGACAAGTACCTCAATATCGATATTGACAAGGACGCTCTGTCAACTATTATATACACCTCCGGTACCACAGGAACACCTAAAGGCGTCATGCTCAATCAGTACGGTATTATACAGAACGCGTACGCGGCGGCGCAAAATGTAAAAATTCTCGGCACGTCAATGCTTGTGCTGCCCATTCATCACACCTTTGGCTTTACGGCAGGAATTGTCGCTGTAATGTTCTTCTGCCAGCCGATTGCCATAAGCAAAAGCCTCAGAACGTTTGTGAGTGATCTCGGAACCTTTAAGCCGGAAAATATGTTCGTTGTTCCGGCATTCGTTGAATCAATGTACAAAAAGGTTATGAAGGCAGTCGAGGACAAAAAAATGACTAAGGTCTTTAACGCGCTTATAAAAGCCTCAAACACTCTCCGCAAAATCGGAATTGACCGCAGAAGGAAGCTTTTCAATTCCGTATGGGAAGCGTTCGGCGGCAACCTGCAAACAATAATATGCGGCGGAGCCCCGCTTGATGTGCGCTATTGCAGATATTTTGACGATTTCGGAATAACTCTGCTCAACGGCTATGGTATAACGGAATGCTCGCCTATCCTCTCTGTGAACTGCAACTCAAAAAATAAGTTCGGCAGCGTCGGACGTATCCTTGACAATGCGGAAATCAGAATCATTAATGAGGACGAAAACGGCAACGGAGAGATCTGCGCAAAAGGCAGCAGCGTTATGATGGGCTACTACAACAATAAGCAGGCAACTCTTGACGCGTTTGACGGGGATTGGTTCAAAACCGGTGATCTGGGATATGTAGACAGCGAAAACTATCTTTATGTTACCGGTCGTCAGAAAAACCTTATAATCCTTGATAACGGAAAAAACATCTACCCCGAGGAGCTTGAGGAGCTTATTCTCCGCATTCCCGCAGCGCTTGAAGCGGTAGTATATTCGGAAAATGATACAATAACCGCCGAAATCTACACCGAGGATCCGGCGGCAGTCCAGCTTGCAGTCAAAAGCATGAACCGCGGTCTGCCTGTTTATAAACGTATCAGAAATCTCAAGTTCCGTAATACGGAATTTGAGAAAACCACAACAAAAAAAATCAAAAGAAATCTTATCGGCGCAGGTAAAGATCATTAAAGAAACGGCAGCAGTACCGACTGGGAATGGTCAGTACTGCTGCCGTTTTGTTTACTTATCACTTTCCGCTTCATATTCTGTTTTTAATTCATCTGCAAGGTATTCATCACTCATGCAGTGCATATCTGAAACCCCATCACGGATCAATTGATAAACCTCCGAGCGATAAAAGAAATCCAGCGCATGATCCAGTGATATGCCGACCTTTCCGGCAAAACACTCAATCACACGGGAATATTTTTTCTGAAGTAAAATCGGGTTTGCATTCATAGCGCTTCACTTCCTTCAAAATGCAGCTGCTCCAGTGCCTTTTCTGTACGGAAACAAATCTGCAGATTCGGTTCTTCATAGCGCAGACGATTGATTGCCTCTGTTTTATCGATCAAACCATCAAAAAACAATTCAACAGTATTAAAAACCTTATCGTTCGCTACGCCTCCTATGACAATATCATAATCTGTTGTGTCCCTTCCTCTGCGGCAGTTCAGGATGAAATCCAACCACTCTTCGGAGTATGTATCGAACTTCAATGTCCGCAGCGAATCGCATATTTTCTCATCAAATACATAACGAGAAATAATTCCCGCCTTACCTCTGCGTTTAAACCTGCCGCACCATTTCTCTGCCTGTTCACGAAGCGGTGTTGTATAAAAACCTAATCCAAAGTCAACATTCGGTCTGGAATGCTTTAGCTCCGGCTTGGAAATTTCCAGATAGGAGCCGTGATATATTATCATACCTCCACACCTCTTTCCTGCATCAGCTCAATTATGTCATTAACAATATATTCCTTGCTTTGCGTATGCAGGACTTCGCATTCCGGCACAATATACCCGTTCAAAATATCGCTTTTATCTGTGAATGCCTTATATACTAGCTCCGCATTGACACCAAGCTTTGCAGCAACATTTTCTATGCAGAATACGACAAATTCCAGTTCTTCAGAGCTTTTAATTTTTTCTTCTATGTTCATGCTGTGCACCTCTTACTTTCCATATAGTGCAGTATCTCCGCAATCATACCTATATAGCATGCATTAAGTACTTCATATTTAATTATACACTATATTTATGGATTTTACAAGAACCCCGATAAAATTTTATACCGTCCTGTGCATAAAAATATGCAAAAACCATAAACATTAATACTTCGGTAGATTTGCTCTTATGAGACCTTGGGTATAAAAATTTTCATCCGGCTCCCCATACTGTCCTCATCTATATTATTGTATTTCTTTATCATATCCTGCGGCACCGCGTATCTTTTCGCGATCTCCCATAACGTATCGCCCTCTCTGCTGAAATATATAACGATCCCGTTTCTCGTTCCCCTTTCCTCTGTCGTTATATCCGTTATATTGTCTATTTCCGTAATCTTCTGCAGCTTGCTTTCAATATCCAGCAGACAGCGCAGCTCAAGGCCTCCGGCGGAATTAAGATTATAGCTCACATGCTTAACCACCGCCTTAATATTCACCTCCGGCGCGGATGCGCCGTTCTGACAATCCAGCATATATGAAAACGGTATATCCTTCTTATAGCTGTATACGGGGTTTTCGCCCGAATCGGTCAGATACAGAATATATGCCTCTATTTTTCCCTCGCAGATTATT
>JBJEIV010000398.1:0-6985 GCA_051877395.1 Candidatus Ornithomonoglobus sp. | reverse complement strand
CCCGAGTCTTTTTCTCAGGGATTCCTCTGCTCTTCGTCCCTTTATCGCTGTCTCCTTTATTGATCGGCTTATCTTTACAGCTCCGTCATCCCGAAGAAATCTTTTTATTTCTCCTGCAATCATGGGAACAGCATATGTTGAAAACTGCACCCCGAAGGTATCGTCAAATTTCCCAACCGCTTTGATCAAACCGATAGCGCCTATCTGGATGAGGTCCTCCGTTTCATGATTCCTGTTTACAAAACGCTTTACTACACTGTAGACAAGTCCCATATTCTGCTCTACTATAGCGTCTTTTGCGGTCTCATCTCCCTGCCGGTATTTTTCAAGCAGCTCCGCATTACTCAACATCTGCTTCAATTTTCTTCACCAGCTTTACAACGGTACCTTTCCCCGGTGCGCTTTCGATCTCAAGCCTGTCCATAAATGCCTCCATAATCGAAAAACCCATACCCGATCGCTCCGAATCACCGCTGCCGGAATATAGCGGTTCCTTAGCTTTTTCAATATCCTCAATGCCGCAGCCCTCGTCTTTTATAGTATATGTAACTGTTCTGCCATCCAGCTCTGCAATAATTTCTATATCGCCGCCGTTTCCGCCATATCCGTGTATGACGGAATTTGTGACCGCCTCAGATATAGCTGTTCTTATCTCCGACATCTCCTCAACCGTAGGGTCGAGCTCCAGTACAAATGCCGCGCATACTGTTCTTGCAAGAGCTTCGTTTTCCGGAATTGCCGGAAATATAATTTTCATAGTGTTTTTCATTTCAGATTCCTCTTTTCATTAACTTAATACCTTCACTCAGGGTAGGCGCGATAATAACCAGCCTGTCCAGCCCTGCCATCTCCAGAAGCCGTATAACCTGATCTGACGCATCGTATACAATAATCCTGCCTCCCAATGAGGATACTGTTTTATATCTTCCTATAATCATGCCTATTCCTGATGAATCCATAAACGTAACGCTGCCGAAATCAAACGCTATATTAATAGCACCTGTCCGCTTTATCTCCCGTTCCAACACAGTTCTCGCTTCTCCCGCAGTGCGTTGATCCAGCTCTCCGTACATACGCATAACAAGCATTCTGTGTTTAGCCAGCTGCGTCATTTCCATAAAATATCATTCCTTCCTCCTTAAAACTTGTTACATTTCACTTGCAGTATTCATTACTGCGCGGTATTATGCTATTTAACGGAACTATCGTTAAAAAGAATCGTGCAGTTCCATTTACTTTAGCGGGATAGGTGAACTGTAACCATAACTTATCTTCCGCCAATGTATATTTCTCTTAAACCGGCAAATTTTCCTTTGTTGAAATTTGTCTATCGTCCGACAAATTTCTCATACAAAAAAAGAACGGTCGTCAGACCGTTCTGTGCAGCTTATCTTTTTACCGCAACAACCACAAATCTTTCATTACTCGTATTATATGAGCATGTAGAAAGAGTCAATAATCTCTCACCATATACAGGAGTTATACCTGTATCATAAATACTTTCCGACTTACACCTTGCGATAAAGCTGTCAAAATCCTCCTTTGATACCGGGTCAATAAAATCATAATATCTGAACTCATTTTTTGACCCCACCGATGTATAAAATGCCGCAAATATCTCATATGAACCACGGTCATACATCGTATCAAAGGCAATTAACGGGTATTTTTTCCAAAACTCTTTTCCCTCATAATTCAGAAGCGTATGGAACATCGTTCCGTTACGCATATTGTGACCATATAGGATCGTGTTAATACTTTTCCCGTTACGGTCACACTGATAATCCATAAAAATCATACCCGGAGAGCTTTTCTGCTTTTCAAAATTGCGATGCAGATAATAGGCGTTGCTGTCAGCGCTGTAAAGCACCGGATAATTTATCTTGGTACCGTTTATGCTGACCCAGCCCGCCATATCATTATTCTGTTCATACAGCTTATAATACATGGAAAGCATACCGTTTGCTTCTCTTGCATCAGATACTGTTTCCGGCTCCGGCTCGGCCTCAACATTCTCCTCCTCAACAGACTCCTTCGGTGCGTCATCTATCATTCCGGTCAGATACTCCATTTCCTTTTCCGTCTGTACCTTATCGTAATACAGTTTACCGAAATATGCGCCGCACCCGATAAAAATACAAAGAAAAAGGATCTGAAGCAGTGTTATTATTCGTTTCACCGTTCCAAATCCCCTTTATCTTCAATTATGTTAACGATTGTTAGTTAGTCTTTCTTCTTTTGATGATTCCCAGTCCGCCGAAGCCTATAGCTGCAACCGCCATAAGACCCCCGAGCATACCGAGCGCCATGCCGTTATCACCCGTCTTCGGGCTCGACTTATCCGATGCGGCTGCAGTAGGCGATGCTGTTGCCGCTGCTGCCTTGGTAGCCGTGTTCACACTTGTATTTTCAAGGCTTATCGGAGCGCTTGTCTGACCCTCAAGCGGTGTAATTGTAATAACATCACCGTCCTCAAGTGTCAGTATCAACTGGCTGACACCCTCAACACCCTCAACCGAACCGTCTATAACAGTTTCCTCAGCCTTAAGCGTGCCGTTCTTATCCTTAACAGTCACTACAGCATTGCCCTTCATAACATAACGTCCTGCTGTAATAACATTTCCGTCCTTATCCTTAGACTCACCTACAACAATAGTCTTTTCCGACTTCTCCTCAGGCGCCTCAGTCTCTGCTGTCTCTGTTTCATCCGGAGCCGCGGTTGCATCAGCTTCGGCTTCTGCTGACGGTTCATTCTCTGCAGAAGCAGCTTCCGCACTCTCTTCAGCCACTATTATTGTTGAGCCTGTGTCCACTACTGTCAGCTGTAAAGGCTGTGCAACAAGCTCAAGACTAAGTTCGGAAATATCCTCCTTGCTCATACTCTTGCCGGCATCACTTACCTTATACTGAACATTGTAGCTTACAGTATCGCTTGTAAACTGTGAATTGAACTGACCCATATACATATCCTTTATCACAGCAGACGGATCTGACAAATCCTCTTCCTCGCTGCTGTAAACGACATTGCCGCTGTTATCTGAAATTATGAACGAATAATAATCCAACGGTGAATAATCTGTCTCCGGTATACTGTCAAGAGTAAGTCTCAGCAGAACATCAACATTAACGCCGGCTTTTGAATTACTCGTAACCGTAAGAGTGTCCTCTGTATAAGAGCCGTCCGATGCAGCCGAGAGACCCTTGAAGAGATTATCTGCGTTCTGAGTAAACTCCGCATAGCTGCCCGAAGGGTATGTAATAGTAACTGATTTTGAACTTGATTTAGCGGTTACGGAACAATTAGATGCCGCAAAAGCCTGGGAAGCCATCATGATGGTCATAGTACCGGCAACAACCGCGCTTAAATATATCTTTTTCACTTTAAAGTCTCCTTTATATATCTATATATACACAATATATTATAACACACAAAATTCAGTTTGTCATCAAAAATTTTAAAAATAGCTGATAAATTTCTTATTTTTGTTTATTATGCACAAAACTATAGAAAACTTTGTGAAAAGCATGTATTTAAAAAAATTAAAGATTTCTTTAATTTTTTTTAAATGCTCTTGCAAAATCATGCAAAAGGTTGTATAATATGTTTAGCATGTTTGTAATACAGCTTGCTATATTCATATACAAAAAGCCGCTGTTCAATAAAAGGACAGCGGCTTTTTGTATTACTCATAATGATAGCTTCCGAGATATTTATAGAACAATGAATTACTGCGCACCTTATCAAGCGCAAAGTAAATTCTCGCATTGTCAGTATTTCCTTCTATATCAATAAAGAATATGTATTTTCCAAGCTCATTCTTTATCGGGCGCGACTCGATTTTAAGCATGTTTATCTTCTCATTACCCAGGAGACCTATAGCCTTGTAAAGGCTTCCAGGAACATGCTCAGTCGAGAACACGATCGATGTCTTATCGTGATCCGTCACCTTCATATTCGGTTTTTTCTCTATCACAACAAAGCGTGTGCAGTTATTCGTATCATCATTGCATGCCGGACGCACGATCTCCAAGCCGTAAAGTTCCGCTGCGGCAGCTGGAGCTATTGCAGCTATTGTTCCGTCACTTTCCGCCGCAGCCTTTGCGGCTTTTGCAGTGGATGCTGCCGCCTTAAGCTCAACATTTGGGAACTCGCTTTCAAGCATTTTTGCACACTGCCCCAAGCCCTGCGGATGCGACATTATTATTTCTATATCCGAAAGATTTGTTCCTTTTTTCACTGCAAGATTCTGTGTGATCCCAAGAACATATTCGGCTGTAATATAAACGTCAGCATCAAACGCAAGCGTGTCAAGCGTCATTGTGACGCTGCCGTTAAGACTGTTCTCTATAGGCACAATACAACGCTCTATCTCTCCCCTGTCAACCGCCTTTATCGCGCTCGCAATTGTGGGGAACTCACGAAGCTCCTCTTTACCTTCGGACCATTCAATAGCTGCCTGCTGCGAAAAGGTTCCGGCAGGTCCCATATATCCTAACATCTTTTATATACCCTTACCGATTGCCGCAGCGATTTTTCCAAGCTCCTTCATGAGCGCATCGAACTTCTCCGGTTTTAATGATTGCGGACCGTCGGATGCGGCGCATTCCGGGCAGTCATGAACCTCAACCATGATACCGTCGGCGCCCGCTGCGATACCCGCCTTGGCTACCGCCGGAACATATTTATAATTTCCTGTAGCGTGACTGGGGTCTGCGATAATAGGCAGATGCGTAAGCTCCTGTGTAACAGGGATCGCGCTTACATCAAAAGTATTTCTTGTTGAGGTTTCATAGGTTCTTATACCTCTTTCGCAGAGGATCACGTTGTTATTGCCCTCCGACATTATATATTCGGCAGCCATGAGCCATTCCTCAATCGTACTCGCAAGACCGCGCTTTAAGAATACAGGCTTGTTTGCCTTTCCGACCTCGCGGAGAAGCTTGAAGTTCTGCATATTTCTCGCGCCTATCTGAATGATGTCAGCATACTCCGCAACAAGCTCAACGTCACGGGTATCCATAACCTCTGTACAAATCGGCATATCAAGCTCGTCACCGGCCTCACGCATGATCCTAAGTCCCTCGCCCTCAAGACCGCCGAAGGAATAAGGTGATGTTCTCGGCTTGAACGCGCCGCCTCTTAATATATTCGCTCCGCCTGCCTTTACTATACGCGACATCTTAAGGAAGTGCTCACGGCTCTCAACAGCGCACGGACCTGCAAAAACAGCCAGCTTATCCCCTCCTACGGTTACGCCGTGTCCGACATCAATAACCGATTTTTCCTGTTTCAGCTCCTTTGACGCTAGCTTATACGGACGCATAATGGGAACGACGTTCTCAACGCCGCTCATCATCAGAATTTCATTCATTCTTATCTGACGCTTATCACCTATAGCGCCGATTACTGTTTTCTTTTCGCCGTAGATAGGATGAGTCTGAAATCCAAACTTAGCCAGCCTTTCCTCTACTGCGCCGATTTCCTGCTTCGACGCATTGTCATGCATAATAATGATCACTTTTTTCTCACCTCTGTATATCAAAAATTTTTTAGCTTTTACAGCTTAATACATTGTAACATATTTATCCCGATAATGCAAGAAATATTTTTGACAAAAAGACCGACATACGGTCCTTAACGGTGCGTATGCCGATCTTTTATAAAAGAAGATTTAATCAAAAATATACTTCTTACTTGGACTGTTCAAAAATCCAGTCTCTTACTGCCGGTATTCTATAGCCGTAGTTGAATGAAGCGTTGTGCTCCATGCCTGAGCCTTCGGCTAAAACGGTGCCCTTTTCAAAGCGTATCATATTTATATCATGACCCTCTGCAATAAGCGTCTCTGCCGCGCTGCTCTGCTCCTCCTCA
Organism: Candidatus Ornithomonoglobus sp.; assembly: GCA_051877395.1. Classification (GTDB taxonomy): domain Bacteria; phylum Bacillota; class Clostridia; order UBA1381; family UBA1381; genus Ornithomonoglobus. The sequence goes on along the minus strand of JBJEIV010000398.1, from coordinate 1,113 downwards.
GGATTCTGCGCGCTCCAGGTGCCATAGCTGTAGCCTACACCGTCTGCGTCAAGCATCGCCTTGACCTCATCCTGTCCGCCCGATGCCTTTTCGTCACCACCGGCAGTGATGTAGAAAAACTTCTTGCCCTCAAGCGGCTCAAGCACCGATATATCCCACTGTCCCGATACAAAGAGTGACGCGGCAAATAAATCGGGATATTTGCTGTTGAGATACAATGATGTCATACAGCCCATTGACTGACCTGTTGTATACAGCCTGTCGGTATCAATGCTGTAGTTTTCTGTAAGATAATTTATAAGCTTAACAGCCGTTTCGATCTGCTCCGATGTGTTCCAGTCATCGTCAACGACTACCTCGGAAAATGCCGGAACAAGAACAAATGACTTATGCTTTGCCTGCTCCTCGTCGGTTACCCATATATTTGCGCCGTAATACTGCTCAACAATTTCCTTTGCGCTCTTGCTTGCGCCCGACGCGTCAGGAATATACATGAGCATGGGATATTTTTCGTTTTCGTCGTAATCCTCCGGGATGTAAAGACTGTATTCAAGCGAAATACCCGCTTCCTCATCCTCAAAGGTGAACTGTGCAAACTTTTCGGCGCCTTCGTTTATAACCGCGACTATTTCAGGATCGGTTTCAACATTCGGCTTTCTGTCACCCTGTGAGCCTGCCGTAATACCGCCGCCGGGGCCTCCGTGACCGCCCGGACCTCCGGGGCCGCGGTCACCCTCATCTCTCTTTTCCGCAATCGCAACGGTGCGGGCGGCCTCGTCCCATTCAACCTCTGTACCCATATTCTCTGAAATAAATCTCAGCGGAACAAAGGTTCTGTCATTAACTATATGCGCCGCCGCTTCAAGCTCAACGCTTTCCCCATCTACCTCCGCCAAAACGGAATCTATAGTAAGCACGATCCTTGATTTACCGCCAATGGTTACCTTTCTTTCGGCCTCATCCCAGCTCACCTCAAGACCAAGTCCCTCTGCAATAGCGCGTATCGGAATCAGTGCCCTGTCATTTTCTATATATGGGAGAACGTTGTCATACTGCGCGAAATCAACCTCTTTATCATTGATTTTTACCGTTATCTTATCTGTTTCCTTTTCC
>JBJEIV010000397.1:0-7004 GCA_051877395.1 Candidatus Ornithomonoglobus sp. | reverse complement strand
ATTAAATTATATAAAAACATTTGTAAGTAAACAATGTCGGAATATAATGATTATTTGTTAAAAAGTATGATAATATTGACAATATAAGTATTTAGCCGTATAATAAAAATCGGGTGATTAATATGTTTACGTTCAGAGATTTAAACAGTATTCAGCAAAATGTCAAAGTGGGAATGAAAGAAACCATGTATATTGTTCATACGCCAAAATGGTTCGAAGAAAAAACAAAATATGAGTATACTGTATGGAGTATGATACGCGGAAAGGCGTTTATTGAAACAAACGGGAAAAAATTTACCGCGTCCGAAAACGACGTTGTTTTATTCGCGCCGGGTATACGACATATTTCATATTCCGATAAGGACGGCTGCGAATTTATTTTTCAGCAATTTTCACTCGAACAAGGAAACAATCTGAATTTGCTTGACGGATTAAATTTATCGGGAATAGTGAGAAAAGAGTACATCGGAGAAGAAAACAAGTCTTATGTGCGGAAAATAAAAAAATCAAGCGTACCGCCGTATAATTTATCACTGAATGATTACGCGGCTTTTATGTCATATATAACGTTTGTTTTAAATTTAGTGGATAACGGAAAATACACGCCGTTTTTTGAGGAGGCAAGCACGCAGCCAAAGTCAAATCTTCGTGCCGCAATGACCTACATCGGAACGCATTTTCCGAATACATTTTCTATGAAAGAGGCAGCTCGTATTGCCGGACTAAGCGAAAAATATTTTATACAGCAGTTCAAACAAAGTCTCGGAATATCGCCGCATCAGTATCTTATTCAATGCCGTATGTGATACGCCGCACATATGCTTGTCCATTCTAATGAAAAGATACAGGATATTGCAATGTATACGGGGTATACCGATTTGTATTCCTTCTCAAAGGCATTCAAAAAATATTATAAAACATCACCGTCAGAATTTCGTCAGAATCATATATATTAAGGCAGTTAATTCTGGAAAACAATTGGTCATTGATAGTTGAAAACAAATGGCTTTTTATAACGCTGTCAATCGCGCTGTCAGGCATTGGTTTCATATTTGGGTCTTTTTAAATAATAACTTTTCGCAAAAAATTAAAATTTCCTCTTGCAAAATCAGAGGTTCTGTAGTATGATAGGATAAGATTTTGTTATGCGGAGTTGGAAAATGATTGATATAATAAGTACAACCAAGAATAAAACATATAAATATATTAAAGCGTTACAGCATAAAAAGACGAGAATGCAGGAGGGACGCTTTACCGTTGAGGGATTAAAATCCGTTCGTGATGCGGCAGCTTCCCATATGCGAATTACAATGACGGCTGTTTCGGAATCCTTTTACAATAACGAGGAGTTCGATTATCCTTCGGGCGCAGGGTTGTTTGTCGTTAAGGACGGGCTTTTTGCCGGACTTTGCGACACGAAAACGCCGCAGGGAATTATCGCTGTGATTGATATGCCGTCCCATGAGGGATTTTCCGCCGAGAGCGGAAAACCCTATATATACTGCGATAATGTATCGGATCCGGGTAATTTAGGCACAATAATCCGTACAGCGGATGCGGCAGGCTTCGGCGCTGTGCTGCTTTCGCCCGGCTGCGTTGATCTTTACAGCCCTAAAACTGTGCGCTCAAGCATGGGATCATTCTTTAATATCAATGTTGTACCGGACTTTGAAGCGCAGCGTCTGTTTAACATGAAAAAGCAGGGGTTTGAGCTGTACTGCGGCGCGCTCCGTGACGACAGTATGCCATATACCTCAGCTGATTTTAAAAAACCGTCCGTTATTATTGTCGGTAATGAGGCAAACGGCGTATGTGATGAAATTCTGGCTGAATGCAGGCATATAATTATACCGATACAAGGCTTTGCGGAGTCGCTTAATGCGGCTGTCGCCGCGGCGGTTATGATGTATGAGCTGGTACGTCAGCGAAGTATATAGGGCGGAAAAGAGGAGGAAATAATGGCAACTAAGAAAGTTAAGCAAAAGCTTCTTATTGTTGAGTCGCCTGCAAAGGCGGGCACTATACAGAAGTATCTTGGAAAAAACTATAAGGTGGTGGCTTCGATGGGTCATGTTATTGATCTGCCGAAGAGTACCCTCGGAGTTGACGTTGATAACGATTTCGAGCCGCGTTATATTACGATACGCGGCAAGGGAGAGCTTCTTGCATCACTGAAAAAAGAGGCTAAAAAAGCGGATTCGGTTCTTCTCGCAACCGACCCTGACCGCGAGGGTGAGGCAATAAGCTGGCATCTGGCGCACGCGCTAAAAATCGATCCGGCGTCGCATTGCCGTGTAACGTTTAACGAAATCACAAAAAACGCGGTCAAGGAGGCTATAAAGCATCCAAGACCTATTGACATGAATCTTGTAAACGCTCAGCAGGCAAGACGTGTGCTTGACCGTATTGTGGGCTACAAGATAAGCCCGATTTTATGGGAAAAGGTTAAGAGAGGTCTGAGCGCGGGACGTGTTCAGTCCGTCGCAACGAGGCTCATTTGTGACCGTGAGGAGGAAATACTTAACTTCGTACCCGAGGAATATCACACAATTGATGTAAAGCTGAGAGATAAGAAGTCGAAAAAGACTATCGCGGCGCATTATTACGGTGAGAACGGCAGGGAAACCAAGCTCACCTCCTCGGCGGAGGCGCAGGCTGTTGTTGATGATATTAAGGACAGCGAATTTAAAGTTCTCAGTACAAAGGAGAGCGCGAAAAAGCGCAACCCGCAGCCGCCGTTTACGACAAGCACGCTGCAGCAGGACGCGTCACGCAAATATTCCTACCAGGCAAGCCGCACAATGCAGATAGCGCAGACACTTTATGAGGGTGTGCGTCTTGGCGGGAAACTCGGCACGATAGGTCTTATAACATACATGAGAACCGACTCGCTCCGTATAGCCGAGGACGCGCTTGCGGAGGCGAACGCTTTTTTAAAGGCGGAATACGGCGAAGAAAACGTGCAGACGCGGCAGTTTAAGGCGAAGAAAAATGCGCAGGACGCGCACGAGGCAATAAGACCGACTTCAATCAATATCAGACCGATTGATATTAAGGATAAGCTTACAAATGAGCAGTATAAGCTGTATAAGCTGATATGGGAGCGCTTTGCCGCAAGTCAGATGACTGCGGCGCAGTACCGCCTTACAAGCGCGGAGCTTGAGGCAAACGGGCATCAGTTCAGGGCGAACGGCTCGGAGATCGTATTCAAGGGCTATATGAACGTATATGTTGAGTCCACTGACGAGAAGGAGGAAAAGAGCAAATCCCTCCCGGCGCTTGAGGCGGGCGGCGCGCTTACCTGCACAGATATTGACAGCAGACAGCACTTTACCCAGCCGCCGCCGCGCTTCTCTGACGCGACTCTTATACGGGAGCTTGAGGAAAAGGGAATAGGCCGTCCGTCAACCTACGCGCCTACGATAACGACCATTGTTTCGCGCGGCTATGTTCAGCGTTCAAAGAAGCAGCTTATCCCGACAGAGCTTGGCAATGTGACAACTGACATCATGAAGTCAAACTTTAAGGATATTGTCGATGTGGACTTTACGGCAAATATGGAATCAAGGCTTGATGATGTCGAGGCGGGGGACGCTGACTGGATCGTGCTGCTTAAAGGCTTTTATCCTGATTTTGAGGAAAATCTGGAGCGCGCCCGCAAGAACATTGAAAAAATTGAAATCAAGGATAAGGTTTCCGAGGTTCCGTGTGATAAGTGCGGTAGAATGATGGTTTACAAGCTGAGCCGGTTCGGCAGATTTCTCGCTTGTCCGGGGTATCCTGAATGTAAAAACACAAAGGCGATCCGCGTAGGCACGGGCGTTAAGTGTCCTAAGTGCGGGGGCGAGATCCTTATAAAGCAGTCCAAGAAGGGCAGAACCTACTACGGCTGTGAGCACTGGCCAAAGTGCGACTTTATGGCGTGGGACACTCCTGTTAAGGACGAGGTATGCCCCGAATGCGGCGGTCTGCTTATGAGGAAGAACGGCAGGGGCGCAAAGATTTACTGCTATAACGAGAAGTGCAGCTATGAGCGCGCAGTCAGTAAGGAAGATAATAAGCATGAGGAAGATTAAGGTAATAGGCGCGGGTCTTGCGGGCTGTGAGGCGGCGCTGCAGCTGGCAAAATACGGACTTGAGGCTGAGCTTTATGAGATGAAGCCGAAAAAGTTTTCTCCGGCCCATCACAGCGAGAGCTTTGCGGAGCTTGTGTGCTCCAATTCACTTAAAGCCGAGCGCGTTGAGAATGCGTGCGGTCTTTTAAAGGCTGAAATGCGTCACTGGGATTCGGTTATGATGCAGGCGGCTGACGTGAGCCGTGTTCCGGCGGGCGGCGCTCTGGCGGTGGACAGGGATAAATTCTCGGAATTTATAACCGCTAAGATAAAGGAAAATCCTCTTATCACCGTAGTAAATGATGAGGTGACGGAAATCAATCCCGACGAGTATACAATTATCGCCACGGGTCCGCTGACATCGGACGCGCTCTCAGATGCGATAAAAAGACTTACCGGCGGCGATGAGCTGGCGTTTTATGACGCCGCCGCGCCTATTGTGACAGAGGAAAGTATTGATAAATCCAAGGTGTTTAAGGCGGCAAGATATGACCGCGGCACGGCGGATTATATAAACTGCCCTATGACAAAGGAGGAATACACCGCCTTCTATAACGAGCTTATAAACGCAGAAACCGCAAGGCTCAGGGAATTTGAAAATCAAAAGGTTTTTGAGGGCTGTATGCCGGTTGAGGTAATGGCAAAGCGCGGCTTTGAAACGCTCACCTTCGGACCGCTCAAGCCTGTGGGGCTTGTAAATCCGAAAACAGGAAAGGACGACGCATACGCTGTGGTTCAGCTGCGGCAGGACAACGCGGAGGGCTCGCTGTATAATCTTGTAGGCTTTCAGACCAATCTTAAATGGGGCGAGCAGAAGCGCGTATTTTCCATGATACCGGGGCTTGAAAACGCGGAATTTATAAAGTACGGCGTTATGCACCGCAACACCTTCATAAATTCGCCGCGACTGCTGGACAGGTTCTACCGCATGAGGGAGTATCCGAAAATATACTTTGCGGGACAGATCACCGGAGTTGAGGGCTATGTCGAATCGGCGTCAAGCGGAATCCTCGCCGGATATAACCTTGCCTGCGAGCTTACGGGCAGAGAAAAGTGGGAGCCGTCGGCAAAAACGTCAATAGGCGCGCTTGCGCTGTATATATCAAATCCGTCAAATGACGGCAGCTTTCAGCCGATGAACGCCAATTTCGGCATCGTTGAGGGACTGGATCATAAGGTACGAAAAAAAGCGGAACGATACGCAAAAATCGCGGAGCGTTCGCTTGAAATAATAAACAATATCAAGGTTTAAGGAAGGAGCTACATATTATGGCAGAGAACAAGGAAAACAAGGAGCTTTCGGAGGTAATTAAGGAGAATAAGGCAAAGGTAATTCTCGGCGCTGTCGCTCTGGCGCTCATTATTATCATTATCGCCATCGCCGCAAGGTCGGGCGGAAACAGCGGAAGCAGCAGCGAAAGCGGCGGCAGCGCGCAGGTTGCGGAGGGTACGGAGATCCCGCAGATAACGCCGATATTTATGTATTTTGTATCACAGTATGACGAGGGCTATGACGAGTACATGGCAATGATCGAGGAGTTAAAAACAGAGTATGACGGCAGGGTAGAGTTCCAGATCACCGATGTTGATGAGAACCCGGAGGCAAAGGACAACTTCCCGGTTGAGGGCAACACACCGCTCCTTATCATGAACAACCATGACAACAATATTACCGCTATCGAATTCAGCTGCGCTGACAAGGCTAAGCTTACTGAGGATATTGAAGCGGCATTTGAATAATTGAATATATTCCGCGCCTTTCGGGGAGAATGTATAAAAAACGGAAAACGGAGGCACGGAAATGATAAGAACAGATCTGGCTGTTGAGGCGCATGAAATGACGGAGCGCGAGGGCAAGGAGATACGCGGTGTACAGGTAAAAACCGCGGAGCATGGGAGTATCAAGCGCACTGTGGTGGATATTCTGGATTCCGACGGAGCGGCAGCTGTCGGCAAGGACATAGGAAAATATGTTACGATAGAGGCGCCGCAGCTCAAATACAGCATTGACGATTATGAAACAGTATGCGGTATGCTTGCGGAGGAGATCCGCGCTATGTGCCCAAGCCTTGGCAGGACGCTTGTTGTGGGTCTGGGAAACCGCGCGATAACACCGGACGCTCTGGGTGATGAGGCGGTAAAGCAGCTTATAATAACAAGTCATATAAAGAAATATATGCCCGGCACATTAGACAAGGATTTTTCGGACGTGTGCGCTGTCGCGCCCGGCGTTATGGGTACTACAGGAATCGAAACAGCAGAGCTTGTAAAGGGCGCTGCCGGCGCGGTAAGGCCCGATCTGGTTATCGCGGTTGACGCGCTTGCGGGCGCCGATATGAGCCGCGTATGCTCCACCGTTCAGATCACCGACACCGGTATCGCGCCCGGCTCGGGCGTGGGAAACCACCGTGACGGCATTAACCGTGAATCGCTTGGCTGCAAGGTTATCGCGATAGGCGTGCCGACTGTGATCGCAGCGGAGCTTTTAAGCGGCGATGAGCGGGCGGAGGAATTTAAGGGCGTTATGGTCACCACCAAGGATATAGACCTTGTTATCGCGCGCATGGCAAAGACCGTGGCAAACGGTATTAATATGGCGCTGCACCGCAACCTTACTTTCAGGGAGATAGAAGAATTTGTGGGATAGTTTGGAAAAATGCTCTGTGCATCTCACGCCTTTTAACAGATTCGCATACACATGTATAGCCTCGCCTGTCAAAAAACGTGACCCTGCTTTGAGCATTTTTCCCAAACGCTTTTATGTGAAGGAGTAAATTAATGAATAGTGTTAAAATTAACAATAACCTCAGCGTGAATGTTATCAGCATGACTAAGCTGAAAACAACCTCTGTCGGGGTTTATATACACAGACCGCTGTGTGAGAGCGAC
>JBJEIV010000396.1:0-7012 GCA_051877395.1 Candidatus Ornithomonoglobus sp. | reverse complement strand
GGCTATAATCATTATCTTGATGATTTCTTCTCAAGCCTTAAAAATGCCTCAGCGGACAGTGTGACCTACGAAGATATATATGAGAAGCTTTCCGTCACGGAGGAGGACCGCATCGAAACGGTTCTTTCAACGGCGGCGCATTTCAGCTTTCTCGATATAGGTAACTATGCAAATATGTATGATTACGACACGGCGCTGAAGTCGCCGGATGCGGACAATATCTTCTACAGCATAACCAATCTTTACGATCTGGGAGAGGAAATGTATTATGTACGGTTTGCTACAAACGTATCATTCTATAATTACGCGATCCTCAGACGAACCGACAGTACAGATGAAGGCTATCAGATACTTGCAGTCAGAACGGATTCTATTCCGCTCTCTGACGTTGAGCTTGAATCATACCGTAATGTGTATTCACACAATAAGCTCCTTTATAAAAAGGCAAAGGGCTCAATCATAGATTCCGAGCCGCTTATAAAAATAAGCAAGCCGGAGCGTGAAAAGCCTCTGGTTCTTCCTAAGCCTTTTGACTCGCGTATGCGCAGACCTATAGGCTTCATAGGCGGAGGAATATGTCTGGCACTTATTGTTTTGTTCTGGATCACAATGGTATCTGAAGAAGAAGAAAAATGACGGAGATGTATATTCCCCGTCATTTTTTGTTGGCAAAAACCGGGTTGACATAACGTGTAGGTCATGATACAATAAGCACATGCTATATATATTAAAGCTCAGGAGATAAAAAATGACCGGAAAAATATTCGCGGCGCTGACAGCCGCATTTATGTCATGTGAAACGATATGCGGCGCAGCGGCGCCTTCTGTAACGGATCCCATTCAGACAGGCGATGTTCTGCTATTTGATTTCGGTGATGCACCGGAGGATGGCTGGCTGACAGTGGACGCATCATCAAAATATAATAAGGATACCGGATATGGGTTCAGCATGATATCGTTTGTTGAGAATGTGCCTGTATCGGGCAGCGGTGTTCTTTCGGACGGCGTTAAGACAAAGAAAAATCTTAATGACAAGGTAACTTTTGATGTTGACCTGCCGCCCGGCATGTATGAAATATCCGTATATTCCGGAGATATAAGCTATATGAGCGTAGCGCTTGAAGGGCATCCGGCAATACTGAATATACAATACAACGCTACGGAAGCGAGGGTCGAAATACCTGTTACGGACGGACAGCTTAATGTCGGACTGTGCAGAGGTATATCCGGCACTGATTTCTCAATATCAGCCCTGACGATAAAGCGTATCGGAGACCTTGACGAGCGAAAAAAACGGATATTTGTCTGCGGAGATTCCACCGCGGCGACCTTCTATCCCCTTTTTGTATATCAGCCTCTGCCGGACAATTGTCAGGGCGGCTGGGGTCAGATGCTTGAGGCATACACCCACTGCTATGTTCATAATTTCGCCGCGGCAGGACAGACCGCAAAGGACTTTTGCGAAAGCGGTACGCTTGATGATATGCTTTACTTTATGCAGCCGGAGGACTATGTCATGATTTCCTTTGGGATAAATGACAAAACGAGCTGCACCGAAGAGGATTTCCAAAGCAGCATGAAAAATATTATAGACGCTGTAAGGCAAAACGGCAGTATACCTGTTATACTTTCGGATATTCCGACGCTTGACGATTTCACCGACAGCGGCAAATTCAGCGGTACTGATGAATGCTATGCAGCCCAGTCAGAAAGTCTTGCGGCGGCAGAAAATGTTAAATATGTCGACCTCCATACAATCTCAGCAAAATATTTCGAAGCGATTGGAATTGAGCAGAGCAAATCACTTCATTGGACGCAATGGAACGGCACCACAGACAAAATTCATCTTAACCGTAACGGAGCCGGACAGATCGCAAGGCTCATAATGGAGAACTGCGGCGACCTCGGGATTTCAGAGCTCAGCGGCTATGGTATCTCAACTGATAACCGCATAAAATGCAGCCTCTATGATAATAATATATATCTTGAAAACACAACTCCGCGGGATATGCAGCTTACTCTTGTCACCACCAATTATATAAACGGGAACCTGAGCGAAACGGTGACTACACCGTTTACCCTCCCCGCGTATGATGTTCTTGATCCGGGCAATATCACAGAGCTTTGCCCGCCGCTCTATGGTCTTAACAAACACATATATATCATGGGTAACGGGATTTATATTCCGCTTTGTCAGAACACAAATTAACAGTTAAAATCTTAAATAAAGCAGATTTCTTTCAGAAAACTGCTTTATTTTTTTGGTTAACTGTAGTATAATTAACATAGATATTTATATACCTCAATTATGAAAGGAAGGGCAAAAATGGAATATAATATAGAATATTTACAGCTTCTTAAGGAGCAGTATCCGAATATACAGCTTGCGTGCGCTGAGATTATATCCCTCGAATCGCGTATGAAGCTTCCAAAGCTGACAGAGCACTTCATGAGCGATATTCACGGAGAGCATGAATCATTTTTACATATTCTCCGCAACGCCTCTGGTGTTATAAAGGACAAAATAGATACTATCTTCGAGCGTACACTCTCCGAAAAGGAGCGCGACACTCTTTCGACCATTATCTATTACCCTGAAAGGAAGCTTGACCTCATAAAGCAGGAGGTTGACGATATAGACGACTGGTACAAGATCACTCTTTACCGTCTTATTGAGGTATGCCGTCTTGTTGCGTCAAAGTACACCCGTTCAAGCATCCGCAAGCTGCTCCCGCAGAAATTCGGCGGAATCATTGACGAGCTTCTCCACGCCGATACCGACTTTGGTTCTGATAAGGAGCTTTATTACGGTCAGAGTATACTCTCAATCGTGGAGCTTGGACAAGCGGATGCGTTTATCGTTGAAATCGCCCACCTTATCCAGAACCTTGCTATAGGCCGCCTTCATATTATAGGCGATATATTTGACAGAGGTCCGAGGGCTGACATCATTCTTGACCGCCTGCTCACCTATCACAATGTCGATATCCAATGGGGCAATCATGATGTCGAATGGATGGGAGCCGCGGCAGGTAATCTTGCCTGTATCGCAAACGTAATTGCCATTTCAACAAAGTATTGTAACTTTGACTGCATTGAGGACGGCTACGGCATCAATCTCCGTCCGCTTACGGTTTTCGCACTCGAAACCTATGCTGACGACCCATGCACCTGCTTTATACCCAGAAACCCCAATTCCGTTGATATTTCAAAAAATGACGAGGAATTCTGGGCAAAGCTGCACAAGGCAATTTCAATTATCCGCTTCAAGCTTGAAGGACAGCTCATTATGCGCCACCCTGAATTTCTCATGGAAAACCATCTGATGCTTGACAAGATAAACTATGAGGAAGGAACTATTACACTCGACGGAAAAACTCACAGGCTGCTTGACACCAACTTCCCGACAATCAATCCCGCCGAACCATATGAGCTTACGCTTGAGGAAACAGAGCTTATGAAGGCTCTGCGCGCCTCATTTATGCATTCGGAAAAGCTTCAGCGGCATATACGCTTCATATACGCAAAGGGAGCTATGTATCTTGTATGCAATAACAATCTACTCTATCACGGCTGCATCCCCATGATGCCCGACGGAGAGTTTGCGGAATATGAGATTGACGGCGAGACTGTCAAGGGCAAAGCGCTCCTTGACCGCGCGGAGCAGATTGCGCGCGTAGGCTATTTCGGAAGACCCGGCAGCGCGGAAAAGAAATACGGCGAGGATTTCCTATGGTACCTCTGGTGCGGCATAGGCTCCCCTGTATACGGAAAGAATAAAATGACATCCTTTGAGCGCTACTTCATTGCGGACGAGGAAACATGGACAGAGATCAAGGATCCGTATTATAAGCTTGTGGGAGATGTAAAAACCTGTGAAAAAATACTTTCCGAATTTGGAGTTGATCCTGACACATTCTCGCACATTATAAACGGCCATGTTCCCGTAAAGCTTAAAAAGGGCGAAAGTCCGGTAAGGGCAGGCGGAAAGCTGCTTGTTATCGACGGAGGTCTTTCAAAGGCATATCAGGGGCAGACAGGCATCGCAGGCTACACGCTGCTGTTTAACTCGCACGGACTGCTTCTCTCTGAGCATGACTCCTTCGACTCCGTTAAAGACGCTGTTACAAAGGACAATGATATAAAATCTTCGCTTGATGTCATAGACATGGCTCCGGCAAGAATGCTTGTTGAGGATACAGACCTCGGCAGACAGCTTCAGAAGAAAATCAATGACCTCCGCGCATTGGTTGACGCATTCAGACGTGGTCTGGTCAAGTAAACACAATTTAAGAGAGGACTTGTTAAACAATGAACACATACAAGCTTGAACCGCTTACCATAGAGCTTGCCGTTCCCAACGGCGCCTATGAGGTAACCGTAAATATAAAAGCTCATAACGATACGTTTTTCACAATATATTCACAGCACAGAAGCTTTGTTGACCGTGACGTCGAAATCAGTAAAAACGGCGAATACACAAAGACCTTTGCGGTCAGTGTCTGCGACAGACATTTTAACGGCGCGGAATATGAAAACGTTCCGGGCATTAAGCTTCAGATTGCCACGGACGGCGATATAACCGCCACAGCGGCCGCATCGCCGGTTGAAATCCCCACCGTATATATATGCGGCGACTCCACCGTAACCGATCAGCCTGCACAATACCCTTATTCCCCCACCGCGACCTACTGCGGCTGGGGGCAGGCGTTCACGCAGCTTATAAAGCCGTCACTTGCTGTTTCAAACCATGCGCAGTCGGGCTCCTGCACAACCGAATTTATGGTGTCAAATCTCACCGCCTTTGAGAACAAAATCAAAAAGGGGGACTTTATGGTCATTGAGTTCGGGCACAACGACCAGAAGCTCAAGGAGCTTGACGCCTTCGGCGGCTATAAGAAAAACCTGATTAAGCTTGCGGACATTGCCCGCAGCCACGGCGCGGAGCCGATTATCTGCTCGCCTATTAACAGAATTATCTTTGAGCCGGACGGAAGCCTTCTCAATCTTTTAGGTGATTACCGAGACGCGGCAAAGCAGGCGGCAGAGGAGCTTGGCTGTACCTTTATAGATATGTGGCAGAGAACCACGGACTATTTTGTAACCGCGGGACCCATAAAGGCTCCGTACTTCTTCCGCCACCTCGGAGAGGAACGCGACTATACCCATACAAATGATATAGGCGGCACTATGATTGCCAAATTCTTTGCGCAGGAAATGGTTAAACAGAATGGTCCGCTTTCGGAGTTTATCAACGAGGAACTGATTTCTGTTGAACAGGTATATGCCGAGCCGGGTGACAGGCTTGAATCTTCGGAGGCGGCAGACCACATAAAAACGGTTGGGCTTATAAATGTTCCGGCAGACTTTGATGCGGACATAACAGCTCTGCAGATATGACCTATTGTCCAAATCGGTAATTCAGTTGATTTAAAGCATTACAAAACCGGACACCAAATTGACGTCCGGTTGTTTTATTGTCTGTATTTATTATCCAGCCGGAGTATAAATTACTGCGTAAATATTAATTCCGCCTGAACCATAGATATAAACAGGTGAGCCTGCCGTTACTGCAACAGCTTCAGGAATTGTCTCTGTTGAGCCGGCTTCAAATGTACCCTTTGTTTCGCCGTCCTGCTCTACTGTGAGCGTTCTTACCTCGCTGCTGCTGGCGCTTAATGCGTACACATTAACAGTACCGTCAGCGCCCGGAATGAAGCTTACTGCACGCTTTGTTGAACTTCCTTCGCCGCTGAGCTTAAGCCTTGATGTGTACTTCGTCTCACCGAAGGTCTTACCGCTGCTGTCTATATCTACTTTAGTAGATGAGCCTGCTATAACCTGAATGTTATTCAATACGACCGGCGATGTGAGACTAACTGTCTCAGCACCGCTGTCGCTTATTGTTGATGTGCCGAATGCGCGGTAATCAGCCTGTGCGAATGTCCACTCTGCCGCGGTTGTCTGCGCTGTAAGCTCTCCCTGTGCAGGTGCTTCCCCGCCTTCATCACCGCTGTCAGCACTTTCGTCTGTAAGCACGATACCATAAATGTTGATACCCGAGCTGCCGCTGTACAGATATACAGGTTCATTTGCCGCAACATTCACCTTTAATGTAGCCGTTGCGTTCGCTTCTACAGACTCTTCACCAATATTCGCACCACTCTGGTAAGCTATAAGGCTTCTGTTATCACCGCTTGATGAAGCATGCGCAAAATCAACCGCAAGCACACCTGCTTCTGCCGGTGTTACCGAGATTGTTCTCAGCGCCGGCGCGCCGTTAGCATCAAGAGTGCCTGTTCCGCCAAGCTTTATTCTTGATGTATACTTGTTAGTGATTGTTTTATTGCTTTCATCAATTGCAATACTTCTTGCTGAATCAAGATATGTTCCCGCATAAACCGCAACATAATCGCCGAATACCGCAGGCTCTACATATGTTGTTCCAACACCCGCATCAAAAGTTATCAATGTATCCTTTGGTAATGCCGTCACTGCTAACGGTGTAAGCGGATCACACGGCTCTACCGTTGCTGTCGGCTCTTCAGGCGCTGTTTCTGTTGGTGCCGGTTCCTCAGGCGCTGTTTCCGTTGATGCCGGCTCCTCAGGCGCTGTTTCTGTTGCCTGCTCCGGTGCTTCTATTGTCACAACCGACTTCATGCCGTCAATTGAATCCCAATACATCGTCTTTTTATTGCCGTCAGTTACCGCTGCTGTCGCTTCCTCAACCGGAGCCTCTGTTATTGTGACATTCTTTAATGTACCGTCATTATTGTATTCTGCAACAATCTTCGTGCACTTTTCACCTGACGGTGCCGGCGCTGTCTCTGTCGGTGTCGGCGCTGTTTCTGTCGGTGTCGGCGCTGTTTCTGTCGGTGTCGGCGCTGTCTCTGTCGGTGTCGGCGCTGTCTCTGTCGGTGTCGGCGCTGTTTCTGTCGGTGTCGGCGCTGTCTCTGTCGGTGCCGGCGCTGTCTCTGTCGGTGTCGGCGCTGTTTCTGTCGGTGTCGGCGCT
>JBJEIV010000395.1:0-7028 GCA_051877395.1 Candidatus Ornithomonoglobus sp. | reverse complement strand
TCCGAAGCCGCAAGCGGCGTCGCAGGGAGGCTTTAGGCAGGTAAACAATAATTTACCTCATAATGTAAATTATGAGGTAAACACATACTGTCGGTAAATACATTGCAGAGGTCCTTTTAGAGTTCATTCCTTTGCAATGCTGTTTATATATATCCGGTCATTACCGTGCAATCCCCCGTATAACCGATATTGGGGAATATCGGTTGTACATCCACGGCAGTGCCGCGAAAAGAGTTTCTCTCCTCTAGCGGTATGTAATGAACGGGATATTTCGGCTGTTCCTGGAATGTAACATTAATCCACTGAACATTCATACAACAGGCTGCCGATACACAGGCCGCCGCTGCGGAAGCACACGCAGCGGTTTAAGTCCTGTGTTTAAATGATAATAACGCCATGCGCCCGGCGCGGGCATTTTTTCGCGCGTGGGTTAGGGTGTATGGTGTTTATTATATAAATTTTTTTCAAGGAGGAAAAATACAATGAATTTTAAAAAATTCATAAGCAGCATAAGCGCCCTTGCAATCGCTGCGAGTGCATTTGCGGGACTGGCTGTTACAGCAAGCGCAGCAGATGTTGTATATGAGCGTACAGCCAGCACTTGGGCTGAAACTGATGTAAGCGACAGCGAATGGTCAGGTGGTACTGTAACAGAGGGTACCGGTCTTGTTATTTCATACAACAATAGTGGTGCGGAAGCATCAAAGTCAATTGCAAGTCTTATAAATGCGAATGATCTTGTTGAATTTACAGGCACATGGATAACAGGCGGTGCAAACGGCAGATCCGGTTCTTACGATTATGTAGGTTTCGGAAGCAGCCTGCAGCTTCAGGATAATACACAGGACAACCAAGTCTATATTTCAGTTAACGGTGTGCAGACGACAATCATTAGTAGTAACACCAGATCTCAGACATATACTTTTGATGTAATTGTAGATACCGCAACAAAAACCTTAACACAGTTTAAGGTTGATGGTACCGATTATATAAGTGCGCTTTCAAATACAACATTGAATGATACAGTTAGTACACTTGTATTAGGTCACTATAAGGCAGGAAGAGAGGGCTATGCTTCATCAACCACTCTCTCAGCAATAAAGGTTGAGACTACTGCTCAGGAAGCAACAACGGTGGATTATACTGTAAAATATGTTGATGCTGATGGCAATGAATTGAAGGATAGCGTTACTCGTACAAATGTAGTAGGCGCTGAAGTATCAGCTACAACCGACGATACCGAGGATTTTGATAAGGACGGAGTACGTTACTCATTTAATGCTGAGGATTCAACAGATAGCATTACATTAGGTGAAACGGCGGCAAATAACATTATAACTCTTGTATTTGATGCTCATGCAGCAACAACTGTTCCGGTAACTGCAAAGGCTGGAGATACAGAAATTGCAACCTATGATGCAATAGCAACATATATCGACTATCCTTATTCTTTCGGTCCGTATGCGTATATTAAGTACGGTAATGATTACTATAAATACGATGGTATAGCTGCAGACGGAAGTGTTCCGGCGGTAACGGGTACTGCAACATCAACTTCATCAATTGTTCTTAATTATACAAAGGCTGATGATGTCGTATGGTACACAGAGGTAGATGCAAACAATTATTCGGGACATTCTCCGTTTGCTACATCTGCAGATGATGCAAATGCATCAGGAGGTAAGAACGGTGGTTCTGTATATGGTCAGGCAGATGCTAGAATAAATGTTGGTACATTCACAGCTGAGGCTGCCGGTAAATATAAGGTAACTTATAATGCTCTTTCGACACCAAGTAAGACAAGAAGCTGCTATTTTGCCATAGACACAACAAATACAGAAGAAGCTACTCTTGATGCGTGCGATAACGGAGAGTTTAAGACATTTGAGCACGAAGTACATCTTACGACTGGAGATCATGAAATTTATATTATTTCTAACGGTGGTGCAGGATTCTATGTAGACTATATGGCAATTGAGCTTGTAGAAGTAGATTCAACTCCCGCAACAGCTTCAATCAACCATATTCAGGACTTCACATCAGAAACAGAGACCGACGCAGAGGCTTCACTCTGGGAGATGACTGTAACAGCAGGCACAGACGCGATCACATCTGTTGATGTAACTGTTGACGGACAGGCATCAGAGGGCGCAATAACAGGCACACCTGTTATCGCAAGCGGCACAGCAACCTTCGGAATTGTTATTAACAAGCTTCAGGATGCGATCACATCAATCAAGGCTGTTATAAACGGCGTTGCAATAGACTAATCAAACAAGGAGGAAATGATAGTTATGAAAAGATATGAAAATCCGATAATCAACGTTTCTTTGTTTGATAGAGAGAACGTTGTAACAGAAGCCAGCCAGATACCGCCGGCAGAGCCGGAGCTTACAGCAGTTGAGCAGGCGATTAACGCTGCTAACGGCGCATACGGCGAGGGCAATGTAATTAAGGTTACTTTCTGATAAAATATGGTATTATAAGTTTAAGTAAAAACAGAGCAGATGACGGCAGCCCACACGTCATCCTGCTCTGCTTTTATTTTGAAAGCTTATACCCAACACCCCAGACGGTATCAATAAACTTTTTGCCGCTCACAGAAAGCTTTTCGCGTATGTACCGCGACCGTGTTCACATCACCCAGAGCGTCCATGCCCAGAGAAAAGCATCCCGCCTTATCGTTTTTGTATAGCTTTGTAAGATGATTAAGCTTTATCAGGTTTTTTCCTTATCAGCTCATGTGTGATAAATTTATTTTACACCTAAGCAGATTTTAAGAAAAAAGCATTGTAAAAGGGCTGCAGAGATGATATAATTATTATAATACAGAAAAAGCTTATAGGAGATGTAAGGCGATGCTTGATTTATATATGGCAGTGGTTTTCATAGCGATTTTTGTGCTGCTGATTACCGCGGCAGATGTGATTACGAACCGTATCGCGTCAAGGAAGAATAAAATACATATTATCGCGGTGTGCCTGCTGACCGGAGCGGCGGTTTTATGCGAATGGATCGGTGTAAAAACAAACGGAGGCGCGGCTTCTCTTATATGGCTGCACAGACTTGTAAAGCTCACGGAGTTTTGCATTGTGCCGGTGATTGCGGCTGCTGCCGCGGCAGCATACGGAGAAGCCGCCAATCCGAAAATTGCGGGAGGCGTGCTTGCCGCGCACACGGTATTTGAGATATTGGCTCTTATTAACAATTGGGTTTTCAGTGTCGACGCTGATAATATCTATCACAGAGAGAAGCTTTATTGGATATATATTGCTGCCTTCTGCGGCTTTACGATATATTGCTTTGTATGCATTGTAAGACTCGGAAAGAAGCATCAGGCAAGGTTCGGCAGCGTATTGATTTTAATTCTGTGCTTTTTGGCGGTAGGAATAGGTATCCAAATAATTTATTCTGAAATACGCATAGATTATATGTGTGTGGCGATCGGAAATCTTTTGCTGTATAACTACAGCGGGAATGTTGTTAATCAGGTAGATTCGGTAACGCGGCTGCTCAACCGCAGATGCTATGAGAAGAATATCGAAAATATAAAATCTCCGGCATATATCCTGATTTTTGATATTAATAATTTTAAAGGAATAAACGATACCTACGGACATATCTGGGGCGACAGATGTCTGGCGATTGTAGCGCAGAAAATATATGACATATACGGAAAGTACGGCTTATGTTACCGTATCGGCGGAGATGAATTTTGTGTCATAATGTACAAGTATTTAAGCAAGCTGGAGTACCTCAACCGTCAGTTTGAAAACGCGCTGAATGAGATGCGCAGAAATAATGAGAAAATGCCGGATGTGGCTGTGGGATATGCATATTACAATCAAAACAAAACGGATATAAAAACGGTTATAGAAAAAGCCGATGATATGATGTATAACAGCAAGCGCTGATTGCTGTGCGTAAAAATAACAGAGAGTGCGGGCAGCTTGTCCGCGCTTTTTTTATGCTGAAAAACATATAAAAATATATTTTTTATAAATTTATTTCAGAAATCTGCGCAACCTAAGAAAAAAGAGAAAGGGAAATAAGTATGGACTATTTAAGGATATTTCTTTCAAGCCTTCTGTCGCTTCTGATGCTGTTTGTGAGCGCGAAGGTCATAGGCAACAAGCAGATGTCGCAGCTGAACATGTTCGACTATATAAACGGTATAACAATAGGCTCCATTGCGGCGGATATGGCGATAAACCTCGATAATAACATTCTGTTTCCGCTGATTGCGATTGTTGTGTACACGGGCGTGATCACGCTGATAGGCTATATAGGCTCAAAGAGCGTTGCCGCGCGGCGGATTCTTACCGGAAAGACTATAACGCTTATGGATAAGGGAAAGCTTTATTACGGGAACTTCAAAACGGCAAAAATTGATCTCAATGAGTTTCTTACTCAGTGCCGTCTGAACGGTTTTTTTAACATGGATGATATTGAAACGGCGCTGCTGGAGCAGAACGGTATGATTTCATTTATGCCTCGCTCTGTTTCCCGTCCCGTTAATCCAAAGGATATGAATCTGACACCGGGACCGGAGCGACCGTTTTACTGCATAATCTCGGACGGACATATATTAAATGAAAATCTTTCCGAATCCGGCATAACATTGGAAAAGCTTCATTCCGAGCTGAGGTGCCGCAAGCTGGATATAGAGGAGGTTTACGCTGCTTTTACGGACGGAAATAAATTCTGTGTTTTCCCGAAGATAAAGGAAGCGCCCAAAAATGATATTACACAGTAATTATGAGAATAATAATTTTGTAAGGAGGCGATTTGCTTTGGCAGAAAAAGCTAAAATTGATGTTAAACAGATGATTGACGGTTATGTCATCAAGGCGCAGAAGGCGCTTAAAGAGTTTCTGAAAATGGATCAGGAGCAGGTGGACAGGATTGTAAAGGCTATGACGCTTGCCGGACTTGAAAAGCATATGGAGCTTGCAAAAATGGCGGTTGAGGAAACCGGCAGGGGAGTATACGAGGATAAAATCACGAAAAATATGTTCGCGACCGAGTATATTTATCATTCGATAAAAAATGAAAAAACGGTCGGCGTGATTGCGGAAAACGAGCTTGAGGACTATGAGATTATCGCGGAGCCTGTGGGCGTGATATGCGGCGTAACTCCGGTTACGAATCCGACCTCGACAACGCTTTTTAAATCACTTATTTCCATTAAGTCACGAAACCCGATAATTTTCGGCTTTCACCCCGCATCCCAGAGATGCTCCGCGGAGGCGGCGAGAATTGTCTATGAGGCGGCGGTCAAGGCGGGCGCGCCGGAGCACTGTATACAGTGGATAGAGCATCCGTCGGTTGAGGCGACAAACACGCTCATGAATCATCCAGGTGTTGCGACCGTGCTTGCGACAGGCGGCAGCTCAATGGTAAAGGCGGCATACTCAACGGGAAAGCCGGCTCTGGGCGTAGGTCCGGGTAATGTGCCGTGCTATATCCATAAGTCCTGTGACATTGCCCAGGCGGTTAACGATCTCATAATTTCAAAGTCCTTTGACAACGGTATGATATGCGCGTCGGAGCAGGCGGCAATCGTTGACAAGGAATGCGCCGACGGCTTTGAGGTGCTTATGAAAAAGGGCGGCTGTTATTTCCCGGATGAGGAGGAAATTAAGCTGCTGTCCGATTTCTGCGTGGATGCGGAAAAGGACGCGATAAACGCCGATATTGTAGGAAAGCCCGCGGCGTGGATAGCTGAAAAGGCGGGACTTAAAAATGTGCCCAAGGATACGAAAATACTTGTGTGCAGCATTAAGGGCGTAGGAAAGGACTATCCGCTCTCGCGCGAAAAGCTCAGTCCTGTTCTCGGCTATATAGTTGCAAACAGTGAGGACGAGGGAATTGATCTGGCAGAGAAAATGCTTGAATATAACGGCATGGGACACACGGCGGTCATTCATGCGGAGGATAAGGACGTGATAGACCGCTATGCCGCGCGGATGAAGGCGAGCCGCCTTATTATAAACTCTCCGTCCTCCCACGGCGCGATAGGCGATCTGTATAATACAAATATGCCGTCGCTTACCCTTGGCTGCGGCAGCTACGGCGGAAACTCGGTAAGCGGCAACGTGTCCACGGTGAACCTCATAAACGAAAAGAGAGTTGCAAGGAGAAGGATTAATATGCAGTGGTTTAAGGTTCCGGACAGAATATATTTTGAATACGATTCAATTCAGTATCTTGAAAAAATGCCGGATATATCCCGCGCGTTTATAGTAACCGATCCGGGAATGGTGCAGCTTGGATATGTGGATAAAATACTGTATTATCTGAGAAAGCGCCCCGAAAACGTGCGTTTTGAAATCTTCTCGGAGGTTGAGCCGGACCCATCGGTGGAAACGGTAAACAAGGGCGCGGAGCAGATGCGCAAATTCGAGCCGGATATTATAATAGCTCTCGGCGGCGGCTCGGCAATGGACGCGGCTAAGGGTATGTGGCTGTTCTATGAGCACCCGGAGGTGGACTT
Organism: Candidatus Ornithomonoglobus sp.; assembly: GCA_051877395.1. Taxonomy (GTDB): domain Bacteria; phylum Bacillota; class Clostridia; order UBA1381; family UBA1381; genus Ornithomonoglobus. The sequence continues at coordinate 532 of JBJEIV010000395.1, read as the reverse complement.
TAAGGGACTGCATCTGAGATTTCTCGATATAAGAAAGCGCGCGTTTAAATTCCCGAAGATGGGCGTCAAGGCAAGAATGGTTGCTATCCCTACAACATCGGGAACCGGCTCGGAGGTAACATCCTTTGCGGTTATATCCGATAAAAAGAACAACATGAAATATCCGCTTGCCGACTATGAGCTTACGCCTGATGTCGCGATCATTGATCCGCAGTTCGTTCTTTCTCTTCCGAAGGCTCCGACCGCCGACACGGGACTTGATGTGCTTACCCATGCTATTGAGGCATATGTTTCGGTTATGGCGTCCGATTATACCGACGCGCTCGCGATAAAGGCGTGTCAGCTTGTGTTCAAGTATCTGCCCAGAGCCTACCGCAGCGGTGCGCAGGACAGGGAATCGCGGGAGAGAATGCACAACGCAAGCTGCATTGCCGGAATGGCATTCACAAACGCGTTCTTAGGCGCAAACCACTCAATCGCCCACAAGATAGGCGGAGAGTACCATATACCACACGGCAGAGCCAATGCCGTA
>JBJEIV010000394.1:0-7033 GCA_051877395.1 Candidatus Ornithomonoglobus sp. | reverse complement strand
TAAACAGAGAATAACATATACTTGTATAAATATATGTGTTCGGTTATCATATAATTAGGTGAGCCAAATAGGAAGATACCCAAACAGGGTATCTTTTTATTTGGCTCTTTAACTAAGTTTGAAAAAGCGGTCAGCCGCCTCACCGGTTTGAGCCGGGACGCATGCGCGAGCAGTGAAGCGAAGCGGAACGACCAGCGCCGGTTGGAAGAGTCAAAAAGCCTTGAATCTATGTATTTATGCGGGTTCAACGCTTTTTTCTTTGCAGGAATAATCAATGTTGTAGATATTTTCATATAATATAACAGTAGGAGGTGATCGAAATGGATAGAAACATAAATCGTAATAATAATTACGAAACAAAGGATTATGGCGCTGAGCCATTGGTCGTGAATATTGATAATTTCACAAAAGTCAATAGAAACTTTCGTACAGCACTATGGACGGGTAAGCATCTGCAAGTAACTTTAATGAGTATACCGGTTGGGGGCGATATTGGTCTTGAAGTACATCCTAATACAGATCAATTTATTCGGATTGAAAGTGGATATGCCCGTATTTTAATGGGAAAAAGCAAAGACAGCTTAGATTATCAGAGGAGAGCAGATGCCAACTTTGCGATAATTGTTCCTGCCGGAACATGGCACAATGTTATAAATATAGGGAACAGACCTTTAAAGGTATACTCGATCTATGCACCGCCGCATCATCCGTTCGGAACAGTTCATAAAACAAAGCAAGACGCAGAGAGAGCAGAAAAACATTAACTTATTGAGTGTTAAAGCTAGGACCTAATTTTCAAAAAACGAAGATTAGGTCTTTTTTTTATGCAAAAATTGTGCAAAAATTAAGGAAACACTTGATAACATTGTAAGCATAATGGCGGAAGTGTTGACTGTTGACTGGAAAGCGGAGTGTTATCACCGCTTGTTGTAAGACCGCATAAGGACGGCGGTTATGAGATACTGTCCGGACACCGCCGTGCAACAGCGTGTAAGCTTGCAGGAAGGGAGAAAGTACCTGTGATAGTGAGAAATCTTGATGATGATAAGGTCCTGCTTGCCGATACCATTACAGAGGTTGAGAACGGATTGGATTTAGTCACTGCGACTAAGGAAGCGCACACAAAAATCTATCAGTCAATCAATCCGGCATTTGATCCGGAAGTACAATTCTCGATTGATACCCGTTATCGGGATATACCCGCCGTTGATATGGCTGTTTACAACAGAACAAGAAAATTACTAGATAACGCAAACAAGGTTTATATTCAAAAGACAGCAGAATATTACCGGTAATATATTTATTCGGGCAGATAATAACATTTTAATGTTGAAATATAATGTATAACATGTAAATATCAATGTAATCAATAAAACTCAAGCTTTACAAATACGGAGCTTTGTGATAATATGTCATTGCAGCGGAAAAGTAATTCTGCTGCAAAGACAGTTTATGAGCATGGAGGAACTTATTGCACGATATAAAATCCCTCTCTCTCTCCCTATAAGGTTATCTTATCTTGTATTCCCCGTGTTCTTAGAACGGTAAGCTGTGTATACATAGAGCGGCTATGGCTCTCGTTTAATACACAGCCACCCAATAGGGTGAAATCTCTTATGCAATACCTGCAAGGGTATTGTTTCATTACAAAGACGCTTTCATGAAAGACGCGGTTTGCGCAAAATTATGGCAAGCGTCTTTTTAGTTTGAATATATAAGGACAGAATGTGTCGGAATTTAAAATATATCAAAACATCAATAGGTAATCATAAAGCAATATTATTAAATATTGATGTTATCATAAAATCTTGAACTTGTAATTTTCAGACTGTTTATGCTATGATTTGGCTATGGGATATGTGTGTTCCGGTATATGCAATGGCGAAGCCGTATGGGCTGAAGCCTTGAAAAAGGCTTTAACGGCAACGCGGGGCTGAAGCTTGTATCGGAAAAGCTTATCTCATGATTTCAGAGGTTTAATTAATAAAAAGGAGGAATTTATTGTGAATTTTAAAAAGCTTACGGCGGCTGTTGCTGTACTTGCCATGTCAGCAAGTATGTTTGCAGTATCCGCTTCGGCGGAGTCGGCTCCAACGAGCATTTCAGTGTCGACCGAGTCAGGATGGACTATGTCGGACGTAACAGCAGGAAAAGATACTGTAGATTTAAGAGAAGACGGCATGACTCTTACAACGACAGAAGGTGACGGTTATATAAAAATACAGTATGACATAACTGGCTTGGATTACAAGGCAGAGGATTATCCCGCTTATATGATTTCTTTCGATTATAAGGCGGATATCAAGGCAAAAACAACAACAGCAGAGGATGGTACTGTGTCTGAGGCGCAGAATACTTGGGGCTTCTATTATTTGTTGAAGGCAGGCAGCAGTGCAGGCACTACAATCGCCAACAACTGGAAGCTCATTCGTAACTTTACAGGTGATGTAACTACAACAACTGAAGAGAATCCGAATGGTTGGATTTCATATCATAGTGTGCATAATTGCAGCGTAGATACAGACAAGATACAGCTGCAGATACTTTTAAGAGATATGAATAACGGCGGAACTGTAGATATTAAAAATATCCGCATCACACCGATGACGAGCACAACTACATATGACAGTGATTACTTTGTATTTACCGGTGACGGCTCATATAGTACGGTTACAGCCAATGCTACAAAAACAACTATAGCATGGAAAGGCAATAGCGATGGCGGATATGCATATGAATCTTCTACAGCGACAGTAGACTCAGACGAGAAGGAACTCAGTCCGACTATACAGCTCAATGGAGGATCAGTGTATTTGCAGGTAACAGGTGTTGACAAGGATGTTGTTATCAACAGCATCACATTGAAGTAAGGAGGAATGTTGAAATGAAGAATACATATTTTATTCCCGAAATGAAAATTTCCCGCTTTAATGCAGAGAATGTTGTTACAACCAGCGCATTAACAGCAAATGCAGCAGATGCAGTAACCTCCGTAGAGGGTATCGATACCGGAAATATAGCTCAGGTAAGTTATGAAACATTCAGCTTCACATTCTGAGAAGCTGTTCCAAACAAAGCAGTCCTTTCAGCCCGGACTGCTTTTTTTTGTGCCGTAATGCGCAGCAATCAAGGGTTATGAATATGAATTAAAGCTTTTATAAGATAAAAAACTTTACATATCATAGTGGAGTTTGTTATAATTTTAATAGAAATAAAAATATCTTTTTGTGAAAGGAGAACAAAATGGAAAGAAAAAGAACCCAAAAGCTGCTTGCCGCTCTAACGGCGGCGGCAATGGCGGCAGCGGCATTCCCGGCAGGTGCGCCTTGGGCATACGCGGCAGAGGGAGCAGTACATGACTACGGGAGACCGGGTGATGATCCGGCTACCGAGGCGGATGAGTCGGAGATTGTCAAAAGCTCCGATTTGATGTACAACGCGTGGGATGAGGAATCGGAAAAATACAGCGTTACGGCGAACGGCACGTCTGTAACGGCATATAAGTATCGGAAAAGCACCGATACCGGCGCGTATTATAAAATGGATATAACGCGGTTTTCATCCGATGATGACACGCCGGATATGGTTGTAACCCTCACGGACGGAACGGAAATCGAAACGGTGACAATATACCCCGAACAGTATTATCCTCAAAGCAGTATCACGGTAAGCGAGGATAAAAAGACACTTAGGTTTACAATGTCCGAGAGTCTGCCGTATTGTATTGTATATATAAACGGAAGGTTTATGGAAGGGAAGGGCAGACCGCATCTTGCCATAATCAAGGATAAAACAGAGACGAAGCCGGACTTGACGGGAGATAACGTACTTGATTTCGGCGAGTATTCCAAGCAGTATTTAGAAGAACACCCAATCACGGATACGGTTGGGGAGGTATGCACAGAATCGGGATCGGTTCAAAGCAGTGTTACAAACAAGACTTACACTTACGGCGAGGGAGTATACCAAGCGTACACAGATAAGAATGTGCTTTTTCCAAATAAGCGCGTGAGGCCGTCAAATGATGTTTCGGACGCGTTTCAGGCGGCGCTCGAAGAGGTCAGGAATAGCGATACACTTGATACTATTTACTTCCCTGCCGGCACATATATATGGTCCGGACTGACAATAAAGAACTGGGACGGCAACGGCAGCGACGGTAAGCTCAATATCTATGTTGATGAGAATGCGCTTATGGTAAACAGAATACAGGAGTGTCAGGAGGCTATGGAGCCGGCAATAGGAATTTGGGACAGCTCCAATATCACGATATCCGGACGCGGTATTTTTGACGGACAGGGCGCGGCATATGATAAGATGGACAGCCGCGGAGCGGGAATATCCTGCCATCAGGGAGGATGTATGCTTGTACGCAGCGAGGACATCACTTTTAATGACACATACCTGCGCGACGCTAAGCAGTGGAACTGGGAATGTCACACGGGAAAGAATATAACATATACAAACATTAAAGGCTTATCACCATATGAGCACGGCTGGGTTGACGGTCTGGATATTACAAGCGGAAAAAACATCAGCTTGGACGGCGCAATAACAATGGGATATGACGATACCTTTGCCGCCGGACACTATAATCCGAGTGATTGGTTCGATGAGCAGTACATAGACGAAACAGAAAGCGATGCCAACATGAATTTGGCGGCTGCGGCGGTAATCTATAACGGCGATAACGACCAATGGGATAAGGACGACAGCGAAAACTATGAAATAAAGAATACATTGGGATGGACACCGTTCGCCAACGGAATCCGTCTGGGTTATTCGGTAAATTGGAAGTATAATGAGGAGACCGGAGAGTATGAGAGCTATCGACTAAAGAATTATGTATTCGATAATTTTAACTCGCTCTCTACCGGCGTTGCGATCAGAGTAATGAATCAAACAGGTTCGTCAACCGGCAACGGTTATCCGGATTATGATAGTATTGTTATTAAGAATTCATCATTTGACGGTAACAGTAATTATAATGTAGAGATACCTCACAGCGCGTCTCACAGTACAGCAAATTTCAAGCCAAGGGAGATTACGATTGAAAATTGTCGTTTCGGCGATGATTCGCTTCAGTTCTATGCGGATTCCGTTGAAAATCTCACTTTAAAGGATATTTATGTTGAGGGTAAGCTTGTTAAGTATTACAGCCAAATACAGAGCTATATAAAAAATATAGATAACCTTGTGTTCCTTGCAGGAGATGAGGCGGTTGCGGAAAATGTTCTGCCAAAGTTTTCTTATCCGGCAGACGGCGCGTCTTTTGATGCATACGCCGGTCAGCCTGTCGCATTTACGGTAAAGGCGGCGGATGCCGACGGAGATAAGGTAAGCTTCGGAGATATCGAAACAGATATTGCGGACGCGTCGTTTGACAAGACAACAGGAAAATTTGTATGGACACCGTCTGAGAGCGATATAGGCAAAACCTATTCGGTAACATTCAGCGCGTATGATTATACATATGACTATTCGTCAAATAAGAGCTCGGTAACTGTCAAGATATCGGTTGGTGACGGTTCAGCAAACGAGTATGCTGTTACGGCAGAAGCAGACGCGGAGGTTCACCAATGGAGCAGCCAGACAGGCTCAAACTATGGAACGCTGAACTATGTTACAATCAGCGGCAGAAGCAGCGATAATAAAACAGCATATTTCAATTTTGATTTGTCAGATATAAAGAACAGCTACAGTGATTATACAAAGGCGGTTCTCGCTCTTACATATATAGGCGGACGTTACGGCAACAACGGCACGGAAACTCTTAATGCCGGCGCGGTAAGTGATACATGGGACGAAAGCAGTATCACATGGAATAATAAGCCGTCATTTACGGCTGCCGCGTCGGGAACACTTGTGACCGGTTCGACGGGAATAAATAATAACTTCGGAACAGGAGTTGCGATAAACGGTACTGTGGCTAAAATCGACATTACCGATTTGGTGAAGTCTGCTATAGAGAACAATGATACGTCATTGTCGCTTGGGGTATCGTCAGCGAATAATGCAAATGAAGAAATGTTTTTTGTAAGCCGCGAGGGCGCAGCAGGCGGCTTGACCAATGCTGTAAGTTCTATGGCTCCGTCGATTATACTGAGTGTACCGACAACCGAGGTGTCAATCTCAGGCACAACAGCTATGACACTGGGAAAGAATTATAAAGCGACAGAAACAGACAGTTATCTGGTTAAGGGCAATGACGTTAAAGTAACGCTCAGCTGCGATGAGGATACAGACGGACTTATCACCTGGGACAGCGCCACAAATCAGATCAAAATAGCGGAGGGCCTTGCAGTCGGTGATTATAATGTAACACTTACAGCCTCAAACGGTACAAATACCGATACAGCAGCTTTTGCGCTTTCGGTAATAGATAAAGAGGTCGTTGTAATCAATGCGGCAGCGGATACTGATGTTCATTCATACAGCGGTGATTATCAAAAGAGCTACAGCGGAAATAATTATCTGTCCGTAAATCTGAATGACTCCGATAACGGTACATTCGGCGAAAATCTTGCAGGAGCGACAGGCGACGGAAAGATAGCTTATATTAACTTTGATATATCCGCCTTAAAGAGCTATGACCTCAGCAAAGCGGACGCGAGTCTTGTACTTACATATATGGGAACCCGCCAGTCAACCGGAAGCGCAAGGATAAATGTAGCGGCGGCGGCTTCATATGCAAACGGCATGAATTGGACAACGAAGCCGGAAATAGATACGTCGGTTGTTAAATCCTCTGATACAATTACACTCAAGGATACTGACAGTGATGTCATAGGCTATAATATGGCTGCAACTGCATACGTAAACGGTAAAACCGTGACGGTTGATATTACCGACTTGGTAAAGGCGGCATTAGATGCAAATAAGACAGAGCTTGCCCTTGCAATATGCAGCGATACTCCGGGAAGCGGCGTTAACGGTACCTTCTACTTTGTAAGTAACGAGGGCGCGGTAAATCTTACAAACGCGACAGCGGATATGGCTCCGAAGCTCAGTGTATCTATTCCGATTGGAGAGG
>JBJEIV010000393.1:0-7034 GCA_051877395.1 Candidatus Ornithomonoglobus sp. | reverse complement strand
CGTAGGAGTCAATAGCCTTTGTAACGCTGTATGTGCCTGTTGTGTCCGTTCCGAGATTATAAGCCTGCGGTCCCGAAACCTCTGCATTTGCAGCTGTGATTGTCTGGAAGTCGCCTACTTCAACATCAAACGATGCAGTTTTTTCAGTGTTTGTTGTGCTTGTTGCGGTAATTGTATATGTGCCTGCTACAGCTGTATCTGCTATTGAAAGTACACCATCAGCAATTGTAACAGCTGTGTTATCGCCTGATACTGACCAGGTGAAGGTCTCATCAGGAATGATTACCGACTGACCAAGCGCATATGTTCTTGTTACTGTTGTACCGGAAACCTTAGCAACACCGTTAGCGCCTGAAATTGAAAGATAGTTGTTATCAGGTTCACGAACAGTTATACTGTTAACTGTTACAGCACCATAACTTCTGTACTGACCAAATGAGAAGCCTGTAAGAGAAGTAATATCTCCTGTGTAGGAAAGTGAAACAGTTTCTGTACCTGATGATACTGTGATTTGCTTATTTTCTGCATCAATTACAAATGTTACATCAACTGCTGACTTGTCATAATCCGTAATAATTGCTTTACCGTTGGAATATGCGCCTGCGTCTATTACTGTATCTGTATGCTGATTCATATTTGATGAACCTGTCCAGCCTGTCCAAGCAGTAACTGTATTATCCGCTGTCAACTGAAGACCTGCAAACTTTGTATTGCCTGACATAATTGCCAAAGTTGTTTCGTCTTCTGTTCCTGTCGGAAAAGCAATATTTAATGTAACGCTTATCATTCCTGAAAGCGCTATGGACTCTGCAAATGTCGTTGAACCATTTCTATTGGTTGTTCCACCCGGCTGTACCCAGTTAATTGGCTCATAATAGGTTATATCATTATTGCCTACAACAAGCGTCTTTGTGACTGTCTGACCTCTTAAGCCCTCATTGTTCATTACCGCTGTTGCCGTTACATCATATTCCGCAACATTGTTTGCAGCATTGAACGCCTGCGCTACAGATACCACACCATTCTTGTCAATTGTAACATTTGGATCCGCTGTCGTTGTTCCTGCCGGATAGATTGCCCATGTAAGTGTGTACTCCTCCGGCTCAACCATGATACCGTACTGGTCAAGAACTTCAACTGTGAATGCGGCTGTCGTGTTCGGCTCCGCCGTCTTTGAAGCTGCAACAAAGCCCTGTCCGTCCTTGATTGTAACCGTTTCAGGGAGCTTATCATATGACATAACCGACAATGTAAGCTCTGCTGTCTGTGAATCTGAATTTACAGTAACTGTTGTTATTGCATCATCCTGTAAGCCCTTTGTATGTTCATAGCCGCTCTTTGAAGCAGTCACTGTATAATCTCCGTTCGGGAGCGCGAATACAGCTTCACCGTTTGTATTTGTAACGCCTGAAAGTGTTCCTACCGTAACGGTTGCGCCAGCTAACGCTGCATCACCGTCTGTTACCTTTACCGTAAGAATACCCGCATCAGCATCCTTTACCGAAACCTTGATGTTATCGATATCAAAGTTGCCTGCGCCTGTGAAGAACTCAGCGCCTGTGAAGCCTGTCGCTGTAAGATCAGCGACTGTTGATGAAACAAGTGTTCCGTCCGCTGCTGTTATAATTACATACTGCTTGTTGTTATCAGGATCTATAACTGCCTTCAGATGCGGCAAACCGCTTGCCGGAACCGGCGCTTCTGTCGCATCAGGATCCTTTGTAGGAGCATCTGTCGGAGCAGCTGTCGGTACGTCTTCTGTAGGTGCAGTTGTCGGTACATCCTCAGTAGGAGCAGTTGTTGGTACATCCTCAGTAGGTGCAGTTGTCGGTACATCCTCGGTAGGAGCAGCTGTCGGTACATCCTCGGTAGGAGCAGCTGTCGGTACGTCTTCTGTAGGTGCAGTTGTTGCCGGTGTTACCGCTGCTGAAACTGCTGTCGGTGCGATCGGCTTCATGCCTTCAAGACTGTTCCAGAGCATAACCTTTGTTCCTGCCGCAGCCTCAACCTCGATCGGTGTTCCTGCTACTACATTTGAAATTGCTTCAGTTACAGCTGACACGAGTCTGCCGTTTTCATATACGGCCTTAACTACTACCGCTGAATCAGCCGATTCTGTCGGAACAAGAACTGCCTTTGCTGATGCCGCATCATCCGCAACACTGAGGACTGCCGCTGCTGTGCCTGTTACCGCCGGAATTGTTCCGAAGCCGGTAAGTGTGAATGACTGGTCTGACTCAATATCCATATCAAGCACAAGAACCTTGCCATCCGGAATATCGCTTACTGCCGGAATGCCCGCTTCTGCAGCAAACTGGAAAGATATGCCTCGTGAGTTTGTCGCATAGCTGTCTGCCGAAACATTAAAATACTTGTTTATACCGTTCTGCTTAACTGAAGCGATATTGCTCAAGCTGCCGTTGCCTCTGTGACCTGCCATGTAAATAATGCTTCCGAGTGTTACCGGATCCGGAGCCGCAGAAACATCATTGCCTGTTGATCTGATAATCTCGGCAACATCATAGCTCTCAAAGCTTTCGTTGATATATACTCCGTCTGCTGCCGGAGCATTTGTCGGCTCATCTGTAGCGACAGGCTTCTCAGTCGGCTCTACAGTCGCAATAAGGGTTTCACCTGCATATACACCGATATAATTATCTACTGCCGGCTTAACTGTATATTCTTCGCTGTCTGTTGTAACATCTACAATATTGCCGTCCTTGTCATAGCCTACCGTAACATTGATTGTTACCTCTTCATCATCAACTGTGAAGCTGCATACCATATCCTTTGTTTCAACAACCTCAGGTGTCGGAGCTGTTGTTTCAACTGACGGTATGTCTGTTTCCGTTGACGGAATGTCTGTTTCTGTTGACGGAGCATCCGTTTCTGTTGACGGAGCGTCTGTTTCTGTTGACGGAGCGTCAGGTGTAAATGTAATACCGTAAATGCCTATGTTATTATCACCGCCGATATAAACCGGTATATCTGCCGCTACTCTTGCTGTTGCTGTCGTAGCTACTCCGGTAAAGCTTCCGTCTTCATTTTCTGTCTCAACAGCTAATTCATTGATGATTGTTTCACCGTTCTGCATAGCAACACAGTGTCTGCCGTCATTCTTATTTGAGCCTGTTATAAAGTATACAGTAATTGTACCGGCTGCTGACGGTGTGAATGTGAATACTCTTGATAATGAAGACTCATCAAATGTTGACTTGCCGCCAAGCTTAATTCTGTTCGGGAATTCTATACCATCAATCGTTTTACCGATAGCATAAGCTGATTTACCATCTGAAATATACGAGAGACCGTTTCCTAAATCAAGAGTACCGGCATCAATTGTGCTTGATGTATCTTCACCGAAGGTCCATGCTATTTCAGCTGCTGACGGAGCGTCTGTTGATACATCCTCTGACGGAGCGTCTGTTGATACGTCCTCTGACGGAGTGTCTGTTGATACATCCTCTGACGGAGTGTCTGTTGATACGTCCTCTGACGGAGTGTCTGTTGATACATCCTCTGACGGAGCGTCTGTTGATACGTCCTCTGACGGAGCATCTGTTGATACGTCCTCTGACGGAGCGTCTGTTTCAGTCTCTGTAGGCTCGTCTGCCTCTGTAAAGCTTCCGTCGCCCATAATAAGGATATAGTCAAGACCGCTGTTCTTTTCCGCAGTGCCTGTAATTGTAACCTCAGCCGGCTCTGACAGTGTGAACGGCTCGCTTGTTTCAGTCACGAGAGAACCTGTTGTCTTAAACGAGAGAGCCTCTGTTTCTCCGGCTTTAATTGTATAGGTATCATCTGCTGCACCCCATACTGCCGCCTCAACGGTATATGTGCCCGCGCTGAGTGTGCCTATTGATATTCCCTCTGCAGGAACCTTGTATGCGGCACCGTTTGAGCAACGGATAGCAGCATTCGATACAGATGAATCCTCTGCTATATCCTCTAACTCAGCATAGTATATTGCTGATGCATCAGCCACCTCTTTATAAGGCACATTAACGACCTGAGCACTATCGGTGCCTGTTACTGCCACACCATAATAGGTTTTAGCGACGAATGCCTCTGCCGGAACATTATACAGAACACCTTCCTTAAGAATGTACTTAGGATAGTTTATCGTTACCGTACTGTCCTCTGTAATCTCTGAGGATGCAATATCTCCGAGTATTTCTCCGCCGTTAAGGGTAACAGTTGTTTTTACAAGCTCACGCTTTGAATATACAAGAGTTATAGTTGTATCATCTGTTACGCTGTCAAGCGTATCTCCGCCTGATACATATGTATACTTATAGCCATCCTTAGAGAAGGATTCCTCAAATGTCGGTGTAAACGCTTCACCATCAGCTACATTGAAATCCTCCGAGGACAGCTCCTCATCCTCAGATGTAACCTTAACGGTAACCTTATGAAATACAGTGCTTGCGTCAGCAACCTCAAGTGTCAAAGTAGGCGCAGCTGCTGTGATGGCTGTAACTGTATCATCAAGCGCAGTATATATTTCAAACATCTGCGCTGCGTTTGTGAATGCCAACTGAACCGTTGTAGCTTCATCCGCGCTCACAACAGATTTAATATAATCAGTAATATCCTTCTCTGTAATTTCCTCATTTCTGTAACCGCCGTCAGCCAATGCAGCGCCCGTATAAAGCACATCGCCGTTAGCTGCCAGTACATCGGCGCACGTTGTTTCTTCGCCAAGCGTCACCCCGTTTGACTTACAGATTTGGTAGGTTCTGTTTCCGCCTCTGTTACCCATATTATGAAGTGAAACATTCAATGTTGAACCTACTATCAGTTCAGGGTTGGTTGCCGGAATATCAAATTCAAGAACTGCAACACCCTTCCATGTGCCAGTGTTAGAATTGAATGTAACTGGCGCCTTTGTTTCCGAATCCGTAAGATTCAGAACCAGATTCTGCGTGTCGTTCTGACCCGAAGCGCTCTGACTTAATTCATATGTAACAGTTGAGTTTTCAGCGCTTGCCGGAATGACAATCGCCGAGAACGTTGACGCCGCCATTGCCACCGAAGTAAACAAAGACAGCAGTCTCTTAGTTTTGTTCATAAAAAATCTTCCTCTCTCTATAAAATTTTCATTCGGGGTGGTCCGCATTACCCCATGATTGTAATAATTATATAATATTTTCACAATTATTACAATAAAATTATCCGATATTTTTATCAGCTTTTTGCACAAAAAACATATCAAGAATTTGTGTAAAATTATTTCTGCAAAGCTATATATTGTATATGACAAAAGCCGGAGCTTGTGAATGCTCCGACTTTTGCCATAGTTTATTTATTGTTGTGAAAAGCAAAATCAGTGTGATGAGGCAATGATCTTATTTGCAACCTCCATAGGCGCTCTTTCATAGCGTACAAATTCAAAGGTGAACGTACCCGCGCCGCCGCTCATTGCGCGGAGGTCTGTCGAATACTTGTGCATCTCAGATACCGGCACCTCCGCCTCAACCAGATTAAGTCCCGGCTTGTCGCTCTCTCCCATGCCCATGATTCTTCCGCGTCTCTTGTTTATATCGCCTATAACGTCGCCCATTATATTCTCGGGCACATAGCTCTTGAGATAACCGATAGGCTCAAGGATAACCGGACCTGCCTGCTTCATGCCCTCCTTGTATGCGAGTGAAGCCGCCGTCTTGAACGCCATTTCCGATGAATCAACCGGATGATAGGAGCCGTCAAGGAGCGTGCATTTAAGATTTACAACCGGATAGCCCGCAAGAACGCCGTGCTCTGAGCTGTCTCTTAAACCCTTTTCAACCGCCGGGAAGAAGTTTCTCGGAACGCTTCCGCCGAATACCTTTTCCTCAAACATCATTTCCTCCGTAAGTCCCGGAGCAAATTCGATCTTTACATGACCGTACTGACCGTGACCGCCGGACTGCTTCTTGTGCTTGCCCTCAACGGTTGCAGTCTTTGTGATCGTCTCGCGGTACGCTGTTATCGGATCCTCAAGAATAACCGATACGCCGTATTTGTTCTTCAGCTTGCTCACTATAACGTCAATGTGCTGCTCGCCCTGACCGTTTATAAGCGTCTGCTTTGTTTCCGCATTATTTGTAACCGAGAAGGTCGGATCCTCATCCATAAGCTTCATCATGCTGCCTACAACCTTTTCCTCATCGCCCTTGTTCTCGGGGCGAACACCCATCGAAAGCGTAGGCGCGGGGAACTCGATACCCGTTAAAATTATATTCTTATTCTTATCGCAGAGAGTATCGCCCGTCTTTGTAAATTCAAGCTTTGTTACGCAGCCTATATCACCCGCCTTAACTGACTTGACCTCCGTCTGCTTCTTGCCGCAGAGCGTGTAAACCTTGCCTATTCTCTCATTTTCTCCCCTGTTTGCGTTATAATATGTGGAATCCGCCTTGATCTCGCCGGAATATACTCTGAATATTGACATTCTGCCAACAAACGGATCTGCAATCGTCTTAAATACTACCGCCGCCGTCGTTTCTGTCTCGCTCTGAACAAGCTCAACGGTTTCTGCGGTGTCAGCCTTTCTTCCTGTTTCGCTTATTTCGTTCGGAGCCGGAAGATACTTTCCGATACTGTCCATAAGGCTTCTGATACCTATGTTCTGCTCGCCGCTGCCGCAGTAAACGGGATAAATTGTGCCCTCCTTGACGCCTGTTCTTATCGCCTGCTTTATTTCATCAAATGTGAACGGTTCATCATTGAAGTACTTTACCATAAGCTCTTCATCCGTTCCCGCAATCGCCTCCATTATCATTTCTCTGAGCGGCGCGACAGTCTCCTCCATGCCCTCCGGCACAGGTATATCAACTCTTTCCGTTCCCTCATAGCGGCGCGCGGTCATATCTATGATATCCACAAAGCCCTTGAACTCTCCGTCCTCCTGAATAGGATATACGAAAGGCGTTACAGCCTTGCCGAATACCTCCTTCATTTCTTCAAGCGTCTTTTCATAACCCGAATGCTTATCGTCAAGCTTGTTTACAAAGAACATTATCGGAATACCCTTATTCTTCGCATATTCAAAG
>JBJEIV010000392.1:0-7097 GCA_051877395.1 Candidatus Ornithomonoglobus sp. | reverse complement strand
ACCGTAAAGGATTTCAATATTATAAACAGTATTCCAGTTATGGTAACAGCGGGAGAGAAGGCAGCGCATGTTGCGCCCGAGGCAGACCGCAAAACAGGCGTAGCGGCATCGTATGATCTGCCGACTCGTGACGCGCTTTCGATCTGTGACGAAAACACGGAATGGGAAAAGCCGACAGATGTGCTTGACTCAAACGGTGTTGTGGATAAGACAAAGTATAAGACAGCAGCGGACGGAGGCAGAACCTTCACAGCCGGAGAGAGCGCGTTCCTTGCGCAGTCCTCGGGCTTCAACGAGAGAGGTCACGCTATTTCAATTAACGGAGATAAGATCATTCTTGAAAATGTTCGCGTAAGAGGTAATCAGGATTCAATATACTTCTCAAACGGAAGAATTTATTTCAAGGATTGTGACCTCTTGGGCGGAACGGACTATATCTATGGTAGCGCTACGGCGGTATTTGATAACTGTAAGCTCGGTATCGTAGGAATGAGTGATAAGACCTATGGTTCACCGATTGTTACGCCCAACACGGACAAGAACAGAAAGTACGGCGCTCTTTTCTATAACTGTACAGCATATAATCTGCTTTCAAATGTAGGCGAATCGAACTTCGGCGGACCGTGGGGCGCGGACGCGCAGGCTACATTCTTCAATACTACCATTGACGATGCGGGTACAGTAGGCGCGTCACCGTTCAAGCTTGCGGCAGCGGGCTGGGCAAGATTCGGCGCCGAAAACGGTCTTGCGCGTCTTTATGAATACGGTACAAAGAACAGCAGCGGCAATGCCGTTGACTATTCAAAGAGAGTGGTAAACAAATCGGTTGCCGAGGGCGGTACAGGTATGGGTACTGTCCTTGACGAGTGGCAGATTCTTGAATTTAATCCGAGAAACTACTGGGCGGCTGACTGCGGCGGCTGGGCAGACGACTGGGATCCGATGGGCTTTGGAACGGAATACTTAACAGAGGTCGACGCTCAGATTGCGGCAAACAGCACGATAACGGTTCCCGGGGGAACAAGCACAAGCGTGGCTCTTCCGCAGTCATCTGATGATAAGGTTGAGTTCCACTATGTAAGCGCGTCTTTAAACGCTGTTGTATCAGATGACGAAAAGTCAATGACAATCACGCGTCCCGCCGCGGGCGAGCCTGCGATTGAAACAACAGTAATACTCTATGCAAGAAATACGGAGACAAAGTTCGGTGACAAGGTTGACATTCCCGTTACAATATCGGCGACAACCGATACAACCAATGTATTCAATATTCCGGTAACTGTTACATCGTCCGTAGCAGCTGCTTATGACAGCAATTTTGAGATTAAGATATTAAAGGACGGCGCGCTTATAAAGACGCAGACAGTAACAATTCCGGCGGGCGAAACATCGGTAACGGACAAAATTACAAATGTTCCGTCGAATGCGTCGGGCATCGTGTATGATGTGAAGATCACACCTGAGAGCGATGAGCTGACAATCACAGCTCCTGAGGACGGTGTGACAAAGATAACAGGAGTTACAGATAAGGATATTGCTCTTGACATTACGGCTCAGAAGCTTGTTGATGAAACGGTAACGCTTGATATTGACACAACCGCAGCGGCGGGCAACAAGACCTATGACCTTATATCGCTTGCAAAGAAGGCGGGCGCAGACGCATCAATCACCTCATCGGATATTATTACAGTATCATATGATGTCGCTGTAAATGCGGCGCTTACAAATGTGGGTTACATTGACATCAATGCAGGAACACCGTCAAACTCAAACGCTGCAAGCACATCGCGCTTTGCTCTTGCCAAGCTTAACAACTCATGGACACAGATTGATATTGTTGACTGCTCACAGGGCTTCAGCGGCGCATCAAACGGCGGCGGTCAGTGCCTTAATGTTACAGGCAAGTTTGACTATGCAACAAAACATACAATTACAACAACAATCAACTATAAGACAGAAACGGTCACGATAGACGGTTCAAGCTCCGGCACCGGAAAGACAGCCACTCCGTACAGCTTTGAGAATTTCCCGACAGCAGCTGCAAAGGGAACTCTTAACATGGGTGTATTTGTAAACACCGCTGATAATTATCAAATAAATAATGTACAGGTTACATATAAGAAGATAGTAACGGATGCAGAGTCCGTTGAAGCTCCGAAGCCGGCAGAGTATCAGGGTACTACGGCAGTATTCGGCACAGGTAATCAATGTACGGGCGGCACGTTTACGTTTACAGACGGTGCGGACGCTGATGCGCAGAAGGTGTTTGCCGACAGTCTCGGTGGAACAACCGTTAAGGCTTCGCTTACGGAAAAGTATCTCAACTACATCGGAGGTACCGAGACAGAAGTCCATCCGACAATCACATATACCACACCGCTTGCAGGACCGTACAAGATTTACTATCTTGGCTATAACAGCGGCAAGGCTGTACAGGCAACAATAGGCGATACAACCTATATGGCATCCTCGGCAGATTTTGCAACTGACGGCAGCAAGACGCTCAAGCTTTACACAATCGAAGCAGAGCTTAGGGCGGGAACACACACGATCGTATTTGACGACAAGACATCATCATATCTGCCGGATTTGTATTCGGTAGTAATCGTATATGACGGCGAGATTACAGAACCGACACCTACAGAGCAGCCGACAGAAGCTCCGGCACAGGCTGAGATCGTTGCATACTATCTTGACAGCAAGGACTATGATTATACAGTTCTCACAGGCGGCGAAAATAATACGCCTTATACCGATACAGTAAACGGACTTTCGGGATACGGAGCTTTCACAAAGCAAAATTCAAGCGCGAAATATACTTATACAGATGTAAGCGGCAAAACCTATGACTACAGCTTTACAATGGCATGGCAAGCTGGCTTGGGAGGCACAACCAACAGATGCTTATACTTCACACCGAAGTCAAAGTGCAAGGTAACAGTTGCGTACGGCGCGGAAACAGGCAGACCGGTTAAGATTGCGCAGAATGGAACGGAGCTTATTACAGGTGAAGAAGGCGTAACAGACGGTGTTGCAGCAAGCATTTCAGCGGAAATTACAGACACATCTGTTCCCGTATATGTATACGGCGGCAGCTCAAATAAGAGCATTTATGCAATTATAGTTGAGTACTACGCAGAGGAAGAGCAGCCTACAGAAACACCAAAGCCGATAACGGGCGGAACCGGTGACAGCGAAACAAGCGAAAAGAACCTTGCAGACCTTGTGCAGGATGCATCGGAAGGCTCCACAGAGCAGGAAAAGACGGTTACAATTGTTTCGGCTGACGACCAGGGAACAGTAACAATTCCGTCGGATGTTAAGGTTGTAATCAAGTCTGCGGAAGCCTTGAAAAATACTACGCTCAAGGCAGAAAACGACACAACTCCCATCGAAGTGACGGTTAAGGATAATGACAACACTACCATTGTATCGGGAGCTGAAATCAAGTTCGGCAACAGCGGTAAGATAACTCCGGCAGAGGATATTGTTATTAAGACTGTAAATGAGGATTCAACTGTTGATATGGGTATATTCGGTGCCGGAAGCATATCAGGCTCAGCCAATAAGATTAAGTTTATTATTAAAAACTCGGCAGGCGAAACTGCAGAGGCGGAATTTGATCTTAAATCGTCAGTAAAAGGCAACGTGATAATCGGCTTGTTCATCAAGAGTGTTGCGATGGATGAAACACTCAGCATAGATAGTATAACGGAGGTAGAATAAAATGAGAAAATATGAAGAGCCTTCAATTATGATAAGCGTATTTAATGAGGCTGTTGAAGCTGCGGCAAGCGAACCTGAGGTAAAGGGAACAAATCTTGTGGACTCTGCCGAGATTTACACTATTACCAGGGATAGTCTTCAGTTTACGTTCTAATAATGCGGCAGTATATTCAGAGAATGGAGCGGAGCAAAACACACGTTTTGCTCCGCCTTTTTGCGCGGAAAATCCCGAATAAAGAGCAAACAATACGGTTGTAATAAAAATGAAAATATGATATAATATTTTACAGAGCGGAGGGATAAGTTTGAATGAAAAACGCCCATCTTGCACGCCCGCGCTCGCTCGCATACCCGCGTATAGTCTCGCTCACTTGGGAGTACAATCTGAACGGTTTTGATTCAAACTTAGATTTTGTGAAAGGATTTAATGGTCATAAGCATGAATATTGATAAAAATTCCGATAAGCCGATTTATATGCAGATATACGACTGTATTGTTGATGAAATCATAAACGGCTATCTCATGCCGGAGGAACGGCTTCCGTCAAGGCGGGGGTTGTGCAGACAGCTGGGAGTTGCGGAGAGAACAGTTGAGAATGCGTATCACAAGCTGCTCTCGGACGGATATATCGTGTCGCGCCCCGGGAGCGGTTATTATGTTTCCCGTGAGCGTGTATGGGACGAGGCTCATAATGAAAATAAAGGCAGCGTTTACAATTTCAGCTCAAACGGTGTGGAAACCTCAAAGCTTCCGTTTGCCGAATGGTCAAGGCTTCTGAGAAGCACGGTGCGGGAGGATACGGGACTTTTTCAGCACGGCGAAAAGGCGGGCGAATGGTGTCTGAGAAAAAGCATACGGCGGATGCTGTTCAGAACGCAGGGGATCAAGTGCAAAACGGAGCAGATCATAATAGGCCCCGGCGCGGAGGATCTGATGCGGGAGCTGTTTATGCTGCTTGCCGCGGACAGACCTGTTCTTATGAATAATTATTATCACTACCGCGTTCGTTCTGTTGCTGAAGGAGCTATGTTCAGCCCGGAATACATAACGAGCGATGCCGACGGAATAGATATTGACGAGCTTAACCGTTACGACAGCGGTCTGTTGTTCCAGAAGCCCACCCATGATTTACCCACATGCGCCACGCTGAGCGAGGAAAAACGGCGCGCCCTCATCGAATGGGCGGAGGGTGAGAGGTATATTATCGAGGACGCGGGTGAAAATGATTATCAGTACGGTGAACGCGCAAAAACTCTTTGGGAGCTTTCCGGCGGAAAAAACGTGATATACCTCGGAAGCTTCTCAAAGACAATCGCGCCGTCTATGAAGATAGGCTATATAATAGCTCCGGAGGAGATCGTAAAGCTGTGGTTTGAAAAGAAACGGTTTTATGCGAACCGTGTTTCGAGAGTTGAGCAGGTTACGCTTTCAAAATTCATTGATTTCGGTCACTATGAAAGGCATTTAGGCTATATGAGAAGCATTTATCATGAGAAGGCTCTCGCGCTGAGGCGTGCCGTTACGTCCTCGGCAATGGAGGGGCATGTGAAGATAAGCGGTGACGAGGCGGGGATGTTCTGTCTTATGAGCTTTGACATAAACCTGCCGGAGGCAAAGGCAAATAAGCTGCTGCTTGATAACGGAATAAAGCTCAGCCCGATTTCCTCGTGCATTGCTGACAGGTCACGCTCTCGGTTTGCGGAAAATACTTATATAACGGGTTTCGGCGAGCTTAGAATATCAGAGATAAACGACGGTATAGCAGCATGGGAGAAAGCGTGGAAAAGGTGGCTGACGGAAACCGACAGGAAATAATTAAACCGACGCCGGTATTAAATTGGTATGCTGGCAAAATGCTTGATTGGCACTATACAAACAGGGAGGCAAATAGTATAATTATTATAAGTGTAAATTTGCGGAACAATCGGCGCTTTAGCGGACCTGCGTCGGCAAAATCGCAAAAATAATGACAAGGAGGAATTTTCAAGTGAAAATACGGAAAATAACAGCGTTGTTTACCGCCGCGGCTGTAAGCGCTGCCTGCCTGGCAGGGCTGACAATAGGCGCAAGCGCGGCTGATGAAAATGACTTAGTACCGATTTCATCAGATTATACATATTGGTTTGATGATATAACATCGGTGGGTACTGCTGCTGTTGCGGCAGGAATGTTCGGTGATGATTATTTTTATTCACCGACAGGCAATAACACACCCAGCGCCGGGAAAGGAAGTCACACAATAGACAATGTAACACACTATAACAGTTTAAGAATTAAGAATGTGCAGGATACTTTGGTATTTAAGGTAGCCGGAGCAAGTGATATTACATTCTATACGCAGAATCATGCAAGCCGCGGCATAGTAATAACAGAGTCTGCTCTTGGCACCGCCTATGCGGATTATACGGCAGCAGCGGAGGCTGTTGAAAACGGCGAGGCTCTGGCAGCTGAGCCGGCTTCTCAGACAGAGTGGACGGTTTCGGTTGACGGAGCAAAGACACTGTATCTTTCATCCTATGCAGGTGATTTTTATCTTGCGGGTATAACGGTGACGATGCAGGAAGCTGCAACTCCCGATCCGGATGCGACTGCAACTCCGGAGCCTACACAAACGCCGGAGCCTACCGAAACACCGACGCCGGGACCGACCGCGCCGCCGATTGAAGGAGAAATTAATGTGGACTTTACAGCAATGGCAGAAGTTCCGGTATACAGCGCGGAGAACGGACAGGGCTTTACCGATCGTTCCGACGCTATTATGCCGGACGCGTACAGAAGACAGGTAGCTCCGGTGACGGACATAACCGTATCGGAAGAGGGCGCGAAGGTGACAGAGAGCACAGGCGCATATCTTAACTACACAAGCAGCAACCAGTACAACTACGGCGGTCTTATATACCGTATAGACACCGGCGTGCCGGGCGCTTATCATCTTGAGGTTGAGGTTATGGGAAGCTCGGCTGATACATACGTAGCCCCGACAGGTATGCAGGCGTCAAGACTTACAAGCACCAACAACTGGGACAACTGCGGCGAGGTGCCCAGAACCGTAAGCGCGAAGTGGGAAGGCAGCAAGTGGAGCTATGACTTTGCGACAGGCGAAAGCTTTGTAGCGATCGAGGTTGAACCGTCATCTCTCCCGAGCGAAGCCGCTCCGAAGACCGTAGGAATAAAGTCGATAAAGGTCACACCTATTGAGAAAAATTCGGCGGGAGACAAGCCGACAATCCGCATTTTGGGAGACTCAACGCAGAAGACATATTCGTTTGACGAAACAATCAGCGCATGGGGACAGACGCTTGTAAACTATTTTGACACAGAAAAGGTAAATGTTATTAACTACTCAATGGGCGGACGCGCCATGAAGAGC
>JBJEIV010000391.1:0-1502 GCA_051877395.1 Candidatus Ornithomonoglobus sp. | reverse complement strand
TTGTTGTCACGGAACAGTCTCTGGAGCTTTCTCTCAACAGGCGGATTACCCTTCTGAACCTCCGAGCCGCAGGTAACGACCGACTTTTCATCATGCGCCTTTGATGAGCCTGTTGCTCCGCCTATACCGTCGCGGCCTGTGCGTCCGCCGAGAAGGATAATAACATCGCCCTTTTCGGGTACTTCTCTTATTACGTTTGCCTTTGGAGCCGCGCCTATAACCGCGCCGATCTCCATTCTCTTTGCAACGTAGCCCTCATCGTAAATTTCCTGTACCTGACCTGTTGCAAGTCCTATCTGGTTGCCGTATGAGCTGTAGCCGGATGATGCCTTCTTTGTGATCTTTCTCTGCATGAGCTTGCCCGGAATCGTTTCTTTAAGCGACTTTCTCGGATCGCCCGCGCCTGTAACACGCATAGCCTGGTATACATATGAACGGCCTGAGAGCGGGTCGCGTATAGCTCCGCCAAGACAGGTTGCCGCGCCGCCGAACGGCTCGATCTCCGTCGGGTGGTTGTGGGTCTCGTTCTTGAACATTATGAGCCAGTCCTCTTCCTTGCCGTTCACCTCGACCGGCATAACGATCGAGCAGGCGTTGATTTCCTCCGACTCGTCTATTTCTTTAAGATAGCCCTTCTTTTTAAGCTGCTTGACGATGATCGTAGCCATGTTCATAAGGCACTCGTTTCTGTCCGGCGCGTAAAGCTCAGCCTTTGCCTCCTTGTACTCGGCGTATGCGTCAGCTATGACATCGGCATACTTGCCGTCCGGGATATTAACGTTATTTATCTTTGTTGAGAAGGTTGTGTGGCGGCAGTGGTCTGACCAGTATGTGTCTATCATACGAAGCTCCGTTACCGTCGGGTTTCTCTTTTCGGTATTTGCAAAATAGTTCTGACAGAATCTGAGGTCGTCAAGGTCCATAGCAAAGCCCATATTCTCAAGAAATGACTGCATATCAGCCTCGCCCATTGTGATGAAGCCGTCAACGGTCTTAACGTCCTCGGGGTAATCCACCTTCATGTCAAGGGATTCCGGCTTTTCAAGCGATGCCTCTCTTGACTCAACAGGGTTAATAACATACTTCTTTGCCTCTTCCACTTCTTCATCGCTGACGTCGCCTATAAGAACGTACACCTTTGCGTAGCGTACTGTCGGGCGGTCCTTTGCGGTGAGGATCGAAATACATTCCTCCGCGCTTGCGGCTCTCTGGTCAAACTGACCCGGCAGCGCCTCAACGCCGAACCGCTTACCCTCGGTAATTTCTATCTTCTCGTCATACGCGTTATCAACCGGCGGCTCTGAGAATATGAGACCGCGCGCTTTTGCGTATTCCTCGTCCGTGATTCCTTCAACATCATAACGGTTTATGATGCGTACATCGGTGAGCCCCTTCATATTCAGGTTTTCACGAAGATCGGCAAGTACATCCTTTGCCTCAACGTCAAAGCCCGGCTTCTTTTCAACGTAAATTCTTCTTACTTCTGCCATTGCTTTCTCCTT
>JBJEIV010000390.1:0-7100 GCA_051877395.1 Candidatus Ornithomonoglobus sp. | reverse complement strand
GATAATCACCTTATCCCCGCCGTCAGTAACGCATTCCGCGCGCTTATCCTGAAGATTGTTAATAACTCTGTCTGAAATATCCTTAACGTCCGCCGAACGCGCCATCATGCAGCTGTCACCGGTCGCAAGGAACATATCAGAAAAATTATCCGCCGTTGCCGCGACGGCATATTCGGCGTTTGCGCTCTGCCCTTCTATTATTCCGTAAACAGAATCAATATAATCGTCATCATCAAGCATCATAATATGAATCCTGAAAATTTCGGCATTTTCCTCGCCTACATCCTTAATCGCCTTTTCATAAACCGCTTCAAGCTGGCGGACAGTTTTTTCCTTTGCCGCCTTAAAGCGAGCCTTTTCCGCGTCTATATCCGATATCCTTTCCCGCTTTATATGCGCGTCATCGCGCTTGAATTTTACAAGCTTTCCGACAGCAATTGCGCCATATATACCCTTGCCTTCATATTTTATCATAATACAGCCCCTTTGCAATAATATTTATCATTTATATATTATAACCTGTTTACAGACTTTTGTTAATAAACCATGTAATTTGGCAATATTTTTCAACACATTTGACAATTGCTGTAAATAATGTAATTTAAAAAAATTTTTGAAAAAAATTTCGAAAAAAGTCTTGACAAAACAAAAAAAATACGCTATAATAATCATCGTTGTGAGGCGGTATAGCTCAGTTGGCTAGAGCATGCGGTTCATACCCGCAGTGTCACTAGTTCGAATCTAGTTACCGCTACCATAAAAAGCTTCGGTTTTTACCGAAGCTTTTTAATTATAATTAAAAATTGCGGCTATGCAGGTTATTCCCCAAAGCATTGGAATAACCTGCATAGCCGTTTTTATTACCGTAATACCGGCTGCGGCATATGCTCAGAAAAGGATTTTTTCCGCGTTCCTGTGCGCAATAAGCTCCTCCTCCTCCTCCGATACTCCTGATGCTTTAAGAAAAGCCAGAGACTCACGCGGATCCTCCCATGGTGAATCCGAGCCGAAAAGGATTTTTTCCGCGCCGCGGCGGTCTATCATTCTCCTGTACTGTTCAAGGCTCATGTAACGGCTTACGACCGAGGTGTCCAGATACATATCGAAGTCGTCAATAAACCGTTCCGCCTCGTCCCATTCCATAAACGCGCCCATGTGCGCAAGGATCACGCGCGAGCTGTCGACGCGGTTAAGCAAGGGGCGCAGATGCTCCGTTGTCGCGCGGTAAGGCGGATATATTCCAAGGTCCTTTCCGGCATGTATCGTTATATACAATCCCAGCTCCGCGGCGCGCCTGACAAGCGCGATAAACCTTTCGTCATCCGCATAAACGCCCTGATAGTCGGGATGAAGCTTTATTCCCTTAAAGCCCCGTGAAACAATATCCTGCAAGGTTTCCTCAACATTTTCCTGATACGGGTGCAGGGACGCAAAGGAAATTATGCTTTTTCTGTCAGTGATCTCCTCCGCATATTCGTTAATTGTTTTGTACTGCGTGACCTTGGTCGCGATCGGCATGATCACGCTCATATCGACCTGCTTTTCCGCCATAGCTTCTTTCAGCTCTGTCAGTGTTCCGCCGTAGCTCATCTCCTGATTAATATCGTATACCTCGGACATATTCTTTTGCAGAACCGCAAAGGTTTTCTTTGCGATCTTGTCCGGGAAAACATGAACATGAAAATCTATCAACATATTAAATTCCTTCTTTCTGTTAATATATTTTAACATAAAAATGAATAGCTTTCAAGAATTTACGGCATGATAAAAAAAGAAATCCACTCTGTCGGTATATTGTGGCAATATTTGAAAAATATTGTCTTAAACTTGCACATAATTCATAGTAACTTGGTGTGAATTATGTAAAATCCGACGAATTGGTATAAAGATAAAAAAAACTATTGACAACAGGTGTAATTTGGAGTACAATAGTATAGAATACATTTGAACCATCATTCATATGTTTGTTTTTATAACAGAAAGGGCTGAATACAGATGAAAACTGTATATTTAGATAACAATGCAACAACAAGCATTTCTCCTGAGGTTGTAGACGCTATGATGCCGTATCTTACGGATATATGGGGCAACGCGTCGTCGATCTTCTATTCAACAGGTCAGAAGGCGGAGGCTGCGCTTGCCGGTCTGCGCGAAAGCGTAGCGCAGAGCATCGGCGCGGCTCACACTAATGAGATCTACTTCACAGCGTCGGGCTGTGAGGCGGATAACTGGGCTATCAAGGGCATTGCCTACGCTTATAAGCGCAAGGGCAACCACATCATAACAACAAAGATAGAGCATCACGCGGTACTGGGCGCCTGCGAATTTCTTGAAAAGCAGGGCTTTGAGGTGACATATCTCAATGTTGACCAGTACGGACTTGTAACCCCGGAGCAGGTTGAGGCCGCAATCACGGATAAGACAATTCTTATCACGATCATGACCGCAAACAATGAGATCGGTACGATCATGCCGATAAAGGAAATCGCACAGGTCGCAAAGAAGCACAAGGTAATATTCCACACCGACGCGGTTCAGGCGATCGGACATATGCCGATAAACGTGCAGGACTTAGGCGTGGACATGCTCTCCATCTCGGCGCACAAGTTCCACGGTCCCAAGGGCGCGGGAATGCTCTATATAAAAAACGGAGTGAGAATCGAGAACCTTATCCACGGCGGCGGACAGGAGCGCGGCAAGCGCGCTGCAACGGAAAACCTTGCCGGCATCGCGGGTCTTGCAAAGGGACTTGAAATAGCCGTCGCAAATCTTGACAGCAACATCGCGCACATGAAGAAGATGCGCGACAAGCTCATAAAGGGACTTCTGGAGCGCATAGACTATGTCAAGCTCAACGGACCTGCGCCGGAGGACGAGCGCCGTCTGTGCAACAACTGTAATATCTCATATGAGTTCGTTGAGGGTGAAAGCATACTTATGCGTCTTAACATGAAGGGTATCTGCGCGTCAAGCGGCAGCGCCTGCGCGTCAGGCTCCCTTGATCCGTCACACGTTCTCATGGCGATAGGTGTTCCCCACGAGATCGCTCACGGTTCGATCCGTTTCAGTGTCGGCGAGGACACAACGGAGGAGGAAATAGATTACGTACTTGAAGTAATGCCGAAGATCATTGACGGTCTCCGCGCAATGTCGCCGATGTACGAGGAATTTGAGGAAGGAAAGCTTGAGTCCTTCACAAGAAAATTATTAGAGAACTATTAAGAGGAGGAAGATATACAATGTACAGTGAAAAGGTTATGGATCACTTTGAGAATCCGAGAAATGTCGGAAGACTTGAAGACGCAAACGCTGTCGGCGAGGTCGGCAACGCTGTATGCGGTGACATAATGAAAATATATATGAAGATAGAGGACGGCATAATAAAGGACGTTAAATTCAAGACCTTTGGCTGCGGCGCCGCTATCGCGACAAGCTCAATGGCAACGGAGCTTGTAAAGGGCAAGTCAATACAGGAGGCTTTGGAGCTTACAAACAAGGCTGTTATGGAGGCTCTTGACGGACTTCCGCCGGCAAAGGTACACTGCTCTGTGCTTGCGGAGCAGGCGATCCACGCCGCGCTCAAGGACTATAGCCAGAGAACAGGCATTGACCTCGGTCTGGGAGAGCTTGAGCATGAGTTTGACTGCGCATCCTTCCACAAGGACATGGCTGAAAACAAGCAGTAATATATAAAAAAAGATACACATTCATTTACGATTGTGTATCTTTTTTTATGTCATCTTAATTTCCTGTTTCAATCGAAATCTCATTAAACACTCTGAGATAATCGTCAATGCTCTTTTTTGCTCTCTCCTCGCCTGTTGCGTCTATTACAATGCCGCCCTCATGCATCATGAGGGTTCTTGTGCCGTACTCCACCGCATAACGGAGGTTATGGGTCACCATGAGGGAGGTGATTTTCTTTTCCTTTACCACCCTGTCCGTAAGCTCCATTACTATATCCGCCGCCTTAGGGTCAAGAGCCGCCGTGTGCTCGTCAAGCAGAAGCAGGTCGGGTCGTACCAGTGTCGCCATGATCAGCGCCATAGCCTGACGCTGTCCGCCCGAAAGGGTTCCGGCTAAGGTGTCCATTCTGTCCTCAAGACCCATGCCGAGAATTTCAAGCTGGGTCCTGTAGAAATCCTTTCTCTGCCTGTTAAGACCTCTTGTAATGCCGTAGCGCCTTCCCTTGTTGTCCGCAAGGGAAAGATTCTCCCATATCGTCATTGACGGCGATGTGCCCATTGACGGGTTCTGGAACACGCGCCCAATTCTCTTTGCGCGCTTAAAGTCCTTCATTCCCTTCATTTCCATGCCGTCAAGCATGATCGAGCCGGCGTCCGGCTGAACCGAGCCTGAAATGATATTTAGCATCGTTGTTTTGCCCGAGCCGTTTGAACCTATTACCGCCACGAACTCCCTGTCGGCTATGTGAAGATTGAAATCGGTGAACAATACCTTTTCATCTATTGTTCCTGGGTTAAAGACCTTGTTAATTCCCTTTAAATCAAGCATTCTTCTTCACCCCCGGCTTCTTTTTTCGTGAGAGCACATAAAAATCAAACATCAATGTAAGAATAAACAGCACCGTTATCGCGAGATTTGTATCCTGTGACGGCAGCCCCAGCGCCAACGCTACTGATATACACGCCTTATAGATTATCATTCCGAACAGCACTCCGGTTGTGATCCTGAGTCGCTTCGCCTTTCTGAACACCGTAAGACCTATAATTACCGCCGCAAGACCCATTACAAGCGTACCCGTTCCCGAGCCGACATTAAATGCCCTTGAATACTGGCAGTACACGCTGCCGGCAAGAGCGACAAGACCGTTGCACAGCGCAAGTCCTATGATCTTTATCGTGCCCGGGTCCTGAGCGAGAGTTACGACAAGACCCTCGTTGTCGCCCGCGGAACGGAGCAGAAAGCCCGACTTGGTTCTTAAATACCAGTCCAGACCGAACTTGGCAATCAACGCGATCACGAGAATTACAACAAGCTTTGAATATACCGCCGCGTGTCCCGGAAAAAATTTTGCGGTCTGTGAAAATATCGTCACGCTGTCCATGCCGAGAAAGTCCGACGCCTTGCCGACAATGCTGTAGTTTACCGAATACAGCGCGGTCATGGTGAGAATACCGCTCAGAAGATCGCGAATCTTCAGCTTGACGTGGAATATTCCGGTAAATATTCCGGCTATGCAGCCCGCAAGAAATGCCGCGGCAAGCGCCAGCCACGGATTCCAGCCGTGGTTAATAAATACAAAGCATACGGCTATACCCAGCGGGAATGTTCCGTCTACCGACAAATCGGGGAAATCGAGTATTGAATATGTGATGTAGATACCCATCGCAAGGATTCCGTATATAAGCCCCTGCTCGAGTATGCCGACTATAAGTCCTTCCATATGTAATGTTTCCTTTTCTTTTTATAGCGGGCTTATGCCCTATAGAAAAATCCTCAATGCTGTATGCAGAGAGGACTTTTCCGATTATATTT
The DNA here is from genome assembly GCA_051877395.1 of Candidatus Ornithomonoglobus sp. GTDB lineage: Bacteria > Bacillota > Clostridia > UBA1381 > UBA1381 > Ornithomonoglobus. Next base: position 1,601 of record JBJEIV010000390.1, on the reverse strand, counting down.
AACCTTCTGACGAAGTCTTTACTTCTGCCCTGTCTGTGATCGACTGCGGTATCTCAAGGTTTACTGTTGCCGCAGCGTCCGGGTTGATCGTTATCTTGCTCTCTGTCATTGTCTCAAACGGGATAGTCTTTATGTCCTCGCCCTTAAGCACTCTTGCAGCCATAATGCCTGCCTTTTTGCCGAGCTCAACATAGTCAATACCTGCCGATGCGACACAGCCGTTGCCGACCTGCTCCTCCTCGCTGCCGAATACCGGAATACCCGCAGCAGTAGCCTTTTCAAGAACTACCGGGAGGTTATCTACTACGGTGTTGTCTGTCATGTTTGAGATACAGTCTACCTGTGTTACAAGGAGGTCTGCCGCCTGCGGGATCTCAGCCGCATTTGTGATACCCTTTTCTACGATTTCAAAGCCGTAATCGGGAGCCGCCGCCTTGTAATCCTCGATCGTTGAAACAGAGTTAGCCTCTGAGGTTGTATAGAGAATACCGATCGTCTTTGCGTCCGGCAGCATTTCTCTTATAAGCTCAAGCTGAGCCTCAACCGGAAGCTTATCCGAAACGCCTGTGATACCGTCCATTGCCTCTGTTTCCGATGCGGCAAGCTTCGCCGCAATCGGGTCTGAAACAGCGTTAAAGATCACCGGCACGCCCGCCTCATAGCCCGCGTTATAGCAAGCCTGAGCCGACGGTGTGGCAACGCCGCAGATAAGATCAACACCCGACGCAACAAGCTGCTGCGCTATCTGTGTGTTTGTTGAATCGTCGCCCTTCGCGCTCTGAACCTCGAGCTCATAGCTGATGCCCTCTGAGTCAAGACCCTGCTTAAAGCCCTCTACACAGTTGTCAAGCGACGGATGGTCCGCATACTGCAGGGTCGCGATCTTATATGTATCTCCCTCTGTCTGCGCAGTTTCTGTTGTCTGCTCTGTGCTTCCGCAGCCTGCAAGCGCCGTTACAGCCATTGCCGCAGCCGCTGCCAATGCTAAAATTTTCTTCAATTTCATTTTTGTACTTCCTTTCGTTTCCTTTTACTTTTAATAAGCCTGTGAATAAATATACACATATTGTAATTATAGCACAGCTTTCCGGTAAATGCAAGTGCAATTTGCGGTTATTATTGAATTTCCTGATAAAATCCCAATAAAACACGGACAGCGCAGGGTCTGTCCGTATCAGCATCAAAATCATCACACAACAAAGAAGCAGAACACTATCGCGCGCTGCGCGCCCTCGTTGCTGTATATATGGGTATTCTCGCTGTTAAAGCGCAGAAGATCGTCCTTTTGCACCGTCTTTATTTCGTGTCCGGTATCTATTGTTATCTCACCCTCAAGCATTACGAGATATTCCTTTGTTCCGACTCCGTGACCGCCGCTTACATATCTTCCGCCCGGCTCCACGTCTATGCGATAGATTTCAAGCTTGTGGCTGTCCTCATACGGGAAGCAGGTGCGCACAGCGTACTGCCCCTCGACCTCCTTTATGGGATATAAGTCCTCCGCCTTTATAAGCAGAGATTCCTCAGGCGGCGGACCGAGAAGCGAATTGAGGTCTACCCTCAGTCCGCTTGCAATTCTCCCCACCACGTTAACGGACGGG
>JBJEIV010000389.1:0-1503 GCA_051877395.1 Candidatus Ornithomonoglobus sp. | reverse complement strand
AACTGCCGATACACACATTGCTGCCGTGATGAATAATATTGTCAGTTTCTTCCTTATTCCCGACATACACTTACCTCCGGTTGTCTATAGATTTTTTAAGGTTTTTTTAAGTTTTCTCTAATTATAAATCATTTCCATAAACATTTCAAGACCACTTGTTGAGAATTAATAAAAGATTAACATATTGTTCAGATTTATTGAAAATACTGTAAAATCGTTGATTAAAACACATCTTATCTCTGATTTGTCCGAATTTTAAGCGCGCCCAGCACCTCGCCGATTTTGTCATGAATAACCAGCTCCGCCATGCTATCCGCCGATGTCGCGTCACGGTTTATCACAACAAGGTGTCTGCCCTTAAAATAGTTTATGAAGCCCGCCGCCGGATATACCACAAGCGAGGTTCCGCCTATTATAAGCGTGTCCGCCTTTGCTATTGCCTTAACCGCGCCCTGTATGCAGTCATCGTCAAGCATTTCCTCATACAGTACCACGTCAGGCTTTACCCTGCCGCCGCAGCTGTCGCATACCGGAACCGACATTGACCTGTCCGCGATATAGTCTATGTCAAAAAACTTACGGCACTTCTCGCAGTAATTGCGCAGCGTCGAACCGTGAAGCTCATACACTGTTTTTGAACCGGCAAGCTGATGCAGTCCGTCAATATTCTGCGTAACGACCGCCTTTAACTTTCCCGCCTTTTCAAGCTCCGCAAGCGCGATATGCGCCTTGTTCGGCTTCACACCCTTTACTATAAGCTTCTCTCGGTAAAACTCAAAAAATTCCTCTGGGTGCTGATAGTAAAAGCTTCTGCTTACTATAGCCTCCGGCGGATATTTCCACTTCTGACTGTACAGCCCGTCCACACTTCTGAAATCCGGTATTCCGCTCTCGGTGGAAACTCCCGCTCCCCCAAAAAACACAATATTATCGCTGCCGTCAATTATCTCCTGTAATTTCTCAATGTCTGTCATTTATATCTCCTCCAATCCGTACATAGTCATTGCAAGCACCGCCTCGCCCGCGGTTTCCGTTCTCAATATTCTCCTGCCTAATGTTATTGTCTGTATTCCTGCCGCCTTCAGCTTTTCAATTTCAGTTATGTCAAACCCGCCCTCGGGACCGATTATAAATGAAACATTCTTTACATCACCCGCGTTTTCAAGCACGGATTTCAACCGCGTTTCCTGCTCGCACTCATATGGCGCAAAGGCTAAGTCCGCATTTTGCAGCTCGTCTATTATTTCATCAACCGTCATCGGCATTGCAACCTCCGGCACAACTCCCCTGCCCGACTGCTTTGCCGCCTCGTACGCGATTTTCTGCCAGCGCTCAGCCTTTTTTCGCTCTGACGCCTCATTTTCAAGCTTAACCACACAGCGCGACATTTTTGCCGGAACAATTTTCGTAATTCCAAGCTCCGTTGTTTTCTGGATTATATAATCCATCTTTGCAGCCTTGGGCAGTCCCTGGTAAAGCGTCACCTTAACCTTAGGCTCCGTA
>JBJEIV010000388.1:0-1509 GCA_051877395.1 Candidatus Ornithomonoglobus sp. | reverse complement strand
GATGCCTGTGAGTTAAGGTACGACTCAACAGCATGGCACAGAGCGTCTATAGCCGTATTGCGCGTAACCTCCAACGGCAGCGTCAATGTATAACGCGAATCAAGATATGTCGCATACGGAAAGCACTGCTCTGAGCTGAAGCTCTTCTTATTATGCACATCATCAAGCGTCATCATTACATACTGAGTCGTATCCGAGCCGGTTCCGGCTGTTGTCGGAATACACACAACCTTTAAAGGATCATTCTCATATTTCTCCTCGTAAATCTGCATCGGCTCAATATCGTTTGCCGCATATACCGCAGCAGCCTTGGCAGCATCCAGTGTCGAACCCCCTCCTATGCCGACAACATAATCTATATCATCGTGCGCCATCATTCTTCCGAGCCCATATATCTCGCTTATACCCGTCGCTGACGTTATTTTATCATAAATCCTGTATTCAACATTATTCTCCTGCAATACATCCGTAACGTCCTTCAAAGCTCCCGACACCACAGCCGAATGCTTACCTGTTACTATCATGCATTTCTTTCCGTGTATAAGATGGCGCGGATGGCGCTTCACACAATTCTTGCCCGACAAAAGCGTTGTCGGCATAAAATACTTTGGCATTTTCTTTAACTCCCTTGCTTATATATGTTTTAATTCAGATCATATATATTCCCGCTGTCCTTTACAACAAGACCGCTTATTTCAAGCATCATAAGCGCCGTTCCTACCTCAGCTCCCGGCGCCCCTAATTTTCGTGTAATTTCATCGGGGTGCAGCGCATTGACGCTTAACAGCTTCAGAACCTCGGTCTCGATTTTGCTGAGACCGCTCATATCAATTCCGGCAAGCCTGTCAGCAACCTCGTTCTTTTCGGGAATCTCAAAGCCGTATTCCTCCAGAATATCCTCCGCGCAGGTTACAGGCTTTGCGCCGGCTTTAATTAAATCATTTGTGCCCGCCTGATTTATATCGAAAATCTCACCCGGTACCGCGAATACATCACGGTTATTTTCAAGCGCATATCTCGCGGTAATTAACGCGCCGCTCTTTATGGGCGCTTGAATTACAAGAGTTCCCTGAGCAAGACCGGCAATTATTCTGTTGCGCCTTGGAAAGTTATAGCCCAACGGTCTTGTTCCCGGCGGATATTCCGAGATAATTGTTCCGTTCTGACAAATTGCCTTATATAGGTCCTTGTTCTGATACGGATATATAACATCAACACCGCTGCCCAGAACAGCGATTGTTTTTCTTCCCGCGTTTATCGCTGCGGCGGCAGCAAATGTATCAATACCGAGCGCCATGCCGCTTACTATAACCGCGCCTTTTTCCGCAAGCGCCTTTGAAAGCTTTTCGCATGCCCGCCTGCCGTATGACGAGTATTTTCTTGTTCCTACAACCGCTATTCTCAGCTCATCTTCGTCGTTAAGCTTCGCACCCAGAGCATAAAGCACCGCCGGCGGTGAATATATTTCTTTCAATAGCGCAGGATACTCCTCATCTTCAATCGTGATGA
>JBJEIV010000387.1:0-7145 GCA_051877395.1 Candidatus Ornithomonoglobus sp. | reverse complement strand
ACAGGCAGCAAAAACATAATTTTCAGTCCAGAATTTTTGCGTGAAAGCAAGGCATTGTATGATAATCTTTATCCGAGCCGCATAATTATCGGAACGGATCCGGAGGATGAAAGGATGCTTGAGGCGGCAAAGAATTTTGCTAGTATGCTTCAGGAGGGCGCTATAAAAGAAAATATAGACACACTGTTTATGGGCTTTACCGAAGCGGAGGCGGTTAAACTGTTTGCCAATACATATCTTGCGCTGCGCGTGTCATATTTCAACGAGCTCGATACATATGCGGAAATGAAGGGACTGGACTCAAAGCAGATTATTGATGGCGTATGTCTTGACCCGCGTATCGGAAGCCATTACAACAATCCTTCGTTCGGATACGGCGGATATTGCCTGCCGAAGGACACAAAACAGCTTCTTGCAAATTACCGTGATGTGCCGGAAAATCTGATTGAGGCAATTGTTGAAAGCAACAGAACGAGAAAGGATTTTATTGCAGAAAGAGTTCTTGAGATGGCAGGCTATTACGGTGATTATAACCGAGGTGATTACGGAGCTGAGGAAAACAGGCATTGCGTGATAGGTATTTACAGACTCACAATGAAAACAAACAGTGACAATTTCAGACAAAGCTCAATACAGGGTGTTATGAAGCGAATAAAAGCAAAGGGCGCGTCTGTTGTTATTTATGAACCGACACTGGAGGACGGAAGCACATTTTTCGGCAGTCCTGTTGTAAATGATTTAAAAAAATTCATGGATATGTGTGATGCCGTTATAGCAAATAGATACAATGGTGAGCTTGATGAGATTTTGGACAAGGTTTATACAAGAGATTTATTTGGAAGGGATTAACATAAGGAAATTATGATTATGAGTAAGCGTGAAATATGGATAGATAATCTTAAAGCTTTTACAATATTTGCAGTGATTGTCGGTCATTGCATTGACGGATATCTGAAGGCAGATATGTTTCCGGAAGCGTCAAATGCATTTTATGGAATATGGTATTTTATCTATTCATATCATATGCCGTTATTTTTTATGATAAGCGGCTATACATTCAGTTTAGCTTATCTGGACAGTGAAAACAAATTAAAGACGCAAAGATTCGTACGGCAGCTAATAAATATCCTTTTGCTTTATGTGATTTGGGCATTGCTGTTGTGGGGCGCAAAAATGTGTGTGTCTCAATTTGTTAACACGAAATATAGCGTTAACGATCTTATACATATGTTCATAAATCCGCTCGGAAACTACTGGTATCTGTATATACTATGTATCCTGTACATATTAACAGGTGTACTGCAAATATATAAGTGGAATAAAATAGTTTCATTCAGCAGCACAGCAATAATTGCTGTCGTTGTCGGATATTTCCTCTTAAATGGAATGCACTATACCATATATAGGATATTTTATAACATATTCTTTTTTATCACAGGCATCATTCTCTGTGTAAAGCCAAAAATCAGCAGTAATAAAGCGGTATTCGGAGCAAGCTTGGCGGTAGCATTGGGTTTATGGGCTGTATGTATATTTACGGGATTTGATATACAAAATGACCCGATAGCGCATCCGTTAATGGCATTGGCTATGTCAATAATATTTATTTATCTGTTTAAAAGTGTTATTAAAACAGATAATAAGTTTTTAAAGTTATGCGGGCAGAATTGTATATACATATATCTTATTCATCCGTATATTACAGCGGGAAACAGACAGTTCCTGCCTATGATAGGTATTCACAACGCGTGGATTTCATTGATTGTAAATATAGCAATGGCATTAATTATATCGGCAGGCTTGTCATTTGTATGCAATAAGTTAGCGGTTACAGATATATTGTTCAAGCCGATAAAGGTGTTTGAAAATGTCAAGTATAAAATCAGCAAATAACATGGGAGTTTATAATGAGTGATTTAGTTTCAATAATTACGCCCGTCTATAACAGTGAAAAATATATAAGAGAGACAATTGATAGTGTTATAGGACAGAGCTATACCAATTGGGAAATGCTGCTTGTGGATGATTGCTCAAAGGACAATTCAGCTGCAATTATACAGGAGTATGCAGAAAAGGATAACAGAATAAAGTATATTTCCCTCGAAGTAAACTCGGGAGCCGCTGCCGCAAGAAACAGAGGTCTTGAGGAAGCAGAAGGACGATATATAGCATATCTCGATGCCGATGACATATGGCTGAGGGACAAGCTTACGAGGCAGATTGAGTTTATGAATGTAAATAATGTTTCATTTTCCTGCTGCGATTATGACAAAATTGAGGAGGACGGAACAATACTGAACAAGGTTGTGCATATGCCAAAAACCATAACCTATAATCAGCTTCTTCGAAATACAATCATACAGACTGTCGGTGTAATCGTTGATTTGAAGTATGTAGATAAGAAGCTTCTTGTTATGCCGAATGTAAGACGCGGACAGGATTCTGCAACATGGCTTCAGATGCTTCGCAGCGGTGTTGAGTTTTATGGGCAAAACGAGGTACTGGCCTTATACAGACGTGTTCCGCAGTCGCTCAGCGCAAATAAGCTGAACGCTATGAAGCGGACATGGTATTTGTACAGAGGAGTTGAAAAGCTCGGATTGTTTAAGTCAATATTCTGCCTGATTGGCTGGGCTTATCATGCGTCAGTAAAACGCATATATATTAAAAAGTCTGATATTACATATAAAGAAGCAAATATTCAGTAAATTATTGGAGAAACATATGAAAACGTTACTCATGCTTACAAAGTTTTACCCATTCGGAAGCGGTGAGGCTTTTGTGGAAAATGAAATGTCAATAGTGGCGAAAGAGTTTGACAGGGTTATTCTTATTGCCTGTGATATAGACGCCGGAACAACAAAACAGCGTAAGATACCTTCAAATACAGAGGTTATACGCATCAACAGCAGCGGTAAAGCGAATGATGTAAGCAAGGCGGCGGCGTATTTTCTGAAACCCTCAGAGGAGCTTAAAGAGGAATTTGTGTATTGCGGAAATATAAAGCAGAAGCTGTTTGCCTGCTATTTTGAGGCGAAAAGCCGCAGAATTTATGAAAGCATAAAGAAAAAGCTTAATATCGAAGCATTAAAAAACGATGAGATTACTCTTTACAGCTATTGGCTGTTTACTACCGCAAGAGCAGGGCTGATGCTGAAAAACGATCTGGGAAAGGCCGTAAGAATCAGCTTTACAAGAGCGCACCGTTATGATTTGTATGCTGAGCGCAACAGTCTTAACTACCTTCCCATGAGAAGGCTTCTTCTTGGCGGCTATGATAAGATATGTCCGTGTTCGGAGAATGGCGCGGAATATCTTAAAAATGGCTATCCTGAATACAGTGAAAAAATAGTAACAGCGCTGCTTGGAACAATGGATTACGGTACGAATATATCAAGCAGTGACGGTGTATTCAGAATAGTAAGCTGTTCCAGAACGGAGAGAGTAAAACGCATAGATAAGCTCATTGACGCATTGGAATTGTTAGATGATAAGGGGTATAAAATTGAATGGACACATATCGGCGGAGGAGCTCTTGATAAAGAATTAAAAGACAAGGCTGAAAAGTCTTTGAAGAAGATCAGGTACATATTCAAGGGAAATATGTTAAATACCGAGGTCATGCAGCTATATAAAGCGAACCCGTTTGATTTGTTTATAAATGTAAGCTCAAGCGAAGGACTTCCGGTGTCAATTATGGAGGCTATAAGCTTTGGTATTCCCGTTATAGCAACGGATGTTGGCGGTACAGCTGAAATTGTATTTAATGGGGAAACCGGCTATCTGATACCCGAAAACTTTACAGGAGAACAGCTTGCAGGCAAAATAGAGGAGTTTGTTACAGGCGCTGTGGATTATAAAAATCTGAGACAGCATACGAGGGCTGTGTGGGAAGAAAAATTCAAAGCGGTAAATAATTATCAAATTTTATGTAAGGATATTATGCAAATACAGTAAAGAGGAAACAAGATGAAAATAGTTCAAATTATACCGGATTTGGCTTTGGCAGGTGCAGAGAGAATGATGGAAAGTCTTACTTTGCAGCTAAAAGAAGAAGGATTTGATGTAGAGGTTGTAAGCCTATATGACTATCATTCGGATATAACAGATAACCTTGAAAAAAATAGTATAAAAATCCATTATTTAAAAAAGAAAAAGGGAATGGATTTAAGTATGATTTCAAAGCTTATTAAGCTTTTTAAACAGCTTAAGCCGGATGTTGTACATACTCATAGACATGTAAGTCAGTACACAATGCCTGCGTGTATTCTTGCAGGTGTGCCTGTGAGAGTTCATACTGTCCACAATATGGCAGATAAAGAGAGTTCGGCTAAGAAACTGCAAAACATATTCATCCACCATTTCAGAATGATACCTGTGGCTATAAGTGATATTGTTCAGGAGAGTATATGTAAATTATATAATCTTGAAAAAAATATGGTACCGATTGTATATAACGGTATGAAGCTTGAAAAATACAGAAGAAAGGAAAGCTATGAGATAAAGAATGGGATTTTCAGAATTATGCATATAGGGCGTTTCAGCCGGCAGAAAAATCACCGCGGGCTTATTGAGGGGTTTGCGTGTTTTCATGAAAATTATCCGGAAACTAAGCTGTTCTTATACGGTGACGGTGAGCTTAAGGGTGATATTCAGGCGCTTATTAAAAAGCTGCATCTTGAAAATTCAGTTGAGCTGTGCGGAATTGTCGACAATATTAACGAAATTATGTGCAGCTATGATATGTTTATTCTTCCTTCAGATTATGAAGGGATGCCGATAACTCTGATAGAGGCTATGGCATCGGGAATGCCGATTGCAGCTTCTGCTGTAGGCGGTGTGCCGGATATGATTGAAAACGAAATAAACGGCATTTTGACCGGACCTGATACAGACAGTATTGCAAACGCGATGAAACGGATGTATGAGAGTAAAGAGCTGAGAAAAAAACTGGGAAGCAATGCTGTAGAATCTGCAAAAAAATACAGTGTTGAAAATATGACAAAAGGATATTTAGAAATATATAAAGGATGATGACATTTGGCGTGGTCAATTAAGCTGCACAAAAAAAGTAAATATACTATACCTGAAAAGCTTGAAAATCTATTATGCTTTGCGACAATATTATGTATCTTCATTTTCAATTTTAATGAAGAAGGCGGACGTACGATAACCAACATGTTGATTATATTTTTTATTGGTGTGGAAATATTTTTGACATCACAAAAAAGTCGCGCAAGATTTAATTATTGCATCGTATTGTTTGGACTTTTTACCGTAATATGTATGTTTTCGTGCTTGTATTCAACTGCTCAGGCAGACAGTATTACAAAAGCCAAAACTTTGGTGATTTTATGGTTTTTCATGTTAGGCCTTAATATATACCTTTATAATAAAGACAGAATAGATATACTAATGAAAATCATTGTATATGCATCTATTGTTGCCGCTCTGTATCTTTTAAAAAATTCTGCATGGGCATCGGGAGCAAGAGCTACAAGAATTATTGGTGATTCAAATCAGGCGGGGGCATATTTTGCATATTCTGTTACAGTAATATTTTATTGTCTGAAGCAGAAAAAGATTAATAAAATTATTGGCTGGGCAGGTATAGCAATAAATGTTTTTGCTATTCTTATAAGCGGTTCGAGGAGCTCTTTGCTTGAGGTGTTTGTAGGTTTGCTGTTTTTGCAGGTATTATTGGATAATATAAACAATGAGAAGTATTATAAGCAATTTATCGGGTTTTTGTTTATTGTAGCGGCTGTTATAGCAATATATCACTTTGCAATGACAAATGAAACTCTTTATAAGATATTAGGCATCAGAATAGAATCACTGTTTGAAATTATGTCAGGTAAAAAATCATCAATAAATGAGAATTCAACATTGGAGAGACAGTATCTTATAGAAGAGGGGTTAAGCCGTTTTAGGGAAAGCCCGCTTTTAGGTAAGGGAATAGGAAGCTTTGCGCAATACATTTTTCCTAAGGTTGGAAAATTGATTTTTGCGCACAATAATTATGTTGAGCTGCTGCAGGGAGTAGGTTTATTGGGTACAGTTGTATTCTATACATTTCATTTTATATCAATGAAAAGCTTTTTTAAGAAGAGAAATGAAAAAACAACACTTGCTGCGGTGCTTATTATGCAGATGCTTGTAGCGCATTATGCGGTAGTATTCTATTACCAGAAGCTTGAGATAATATTCATGTCATTGATAATGTATTTGATTTGCGCAAATAGTGAGGAGAATTATTTGTTAAAAAGTAATACAAGAGTGTTAAGAGACAGGAGAATAAAACTATGAATACAATCATGCTTTGCAAGAACTGGAGAAAAAGTATATGAAGGCTCCGTTGGTTTCTGTTATTATTCCGGCATATAATGTTGAAAGGTACATAAACAGATGCGTTGATTCGATAATTGAGCAGAGCTATAAAAATATTGAAATTCTGATTATTGATGACGGCTCAACAGATAAAACCTCAGAGGTATGCCGAGGATATACAGATAAATATGAAAATATTAAATATTTTCATATAGAAAATAGCGGTGTAGGTGCCGCAAGGAATATAGGAATAAGAAATGCACATGGAGAAATCATGTACTTTGTTGATTCTGATGATGAGCTATATAATGAAACGATCAACGATTTAGTCAGCAATCTCAAAGATTGTGAAATGGCTATAGGCAGCTATACCAATGTTTATAAGCGCGGTATCAAGGAAACAATATTAGCCTTCAAACGTTATTCATATGATGAATTTAAACGTATAGCAATGGAACTGTATAAACAGAATGCCTTAAATACGGTATGGAATAAATTGTTCAGAAGTTCAATAATCAAAAATAATAATATACGCTTTAAAGAGAATATTCATCTTGGCGAGGACTTACTGTTTGTTCTGCAGTATTTAAAGCATTGCGGCAATATTATCTGTATTGATAAACCGATATATAAGTATTATCGTGAGCACGGAACATTGACAAAAACATATAACAAAAGCTCTGTAGAAGGTTATTTTATACAGCACAATGCAATGACAGAGTTCCTTGATAAGGATTTTCTTGTAGAGGAAAATGAGTTTTTTATAAAAAGATTAACAGGATTTCTTTCATCATCCTATGATGGTGCGGGAGGTT
>JBJEIV010000386.1:0-7162 GCA_051877395.1 Candidatus Ornithomonoglobus sp. | reverse complement strand
GCCAAGAACTACCTTTGCAAACTCCTCGGAGAATGGAATACCCGCGCCGTTACGGCATACCGGCAGAACTCCGGCAGCGGAACGGAAATCCACATCAACCTTGTCAATGTCAAAATCAGCCTCCGCGTAACCTATCGCGCATAATGCGCGTCCCCAGTTGGCATCCTCGCCGAACATAGCGCACTTTAAAAGCGGTGAGCGGATTACGCTCTTCGCTACAATAATAGCGGTATCCTGATCCGGCGCTGTTGAAACTGTGCATTCAAGGAGCTTTGTAGCGCCCTCGCCATCCTTTGCAAGCATTTTTGTCAGTTCGCTCAGCACAACATAAAGCGCTTCTTTAAATACATTGTAGTCCTCATTTTCCTCTGTTATTTCGGCATTTCCCGCAAGACCGTTTGCCTGAATTAAAAGCGTGTCATTCGTTGACGTGTCGCCGTCAACACTGAGACAGTTATATGTAACCTTTACAATTTCCGAAAGCGCCTTCTGTAGCAGCTCACAGGATATTGCGGCATCCGTTGTAACAAAATTCAGCGTTGTTGCCATATTAGGATGAATCATGCCGCTGCCCTTCGCCATACCGCCGATGTGACATACCTTGCCGCCCAGCTCTGTTTCAAGCGCGTATTCCTTTTTCACGGTATCGGTTGTCATGATTGCAGTCGCAGCGCGCTCGTTTCCGTCATAAGAAAGACCGTTTACAAGCTCGGCTATATTATCCTCAATCGGCTCTATCGGCAGAATCTGTCCTATAACGCCTGTGGAGGCAACAAGCACCTCTTTAGGATCGAGTCCGAGCTGCGCTGCGGCAAGCTCACACATTCTCTCCGCCTTTTCTATACCGTCGGCATTACAAGTATTTGCATTCTTTGAATTCATAATAACTGCGCGCGTCTTACTGCCCGCTGCCGCAATATGATTTTTTGTAACCGTTACCGGAGCGCCCTTAACCTTGTTCTGAGTATATACTCCTGCTGTATTGCACGGCACATCCGAAACAAGCAGACCCAGATCGTTCTTTTCTTTATCCGGATTAAGACCGCAGTTCAATCCGTTGGCCTTAAATCCTTCAGCGGCGCAAACACCGCCGTCTATAATCTTAAACATTTTTATGTCCATTCCTCTCTGTATAATTGATTGTCAACTCTTATTTTAATACAAACCTTCAATAATGTCAACAAAAAACTATTGACTTTTTGCGTGAAAAGTATTAATATATGGTTAGATTTTGAGAAAGAAGTGATATAAGATGAAATGTCCGCATTGCGGCGAAGAGCTTCCGGAAGGATTTGTTTATATTCCCCCCAAGCATGAAGATGAAATTCAGGCTCAGGAAAGCTTTTCACAGGACGCAGAGGCGCCGGCGCAGTCCTCAGAGCCCGCGACTGAGAGCGCATCACCTGCAGATGATATACAAAGCACCACGACTGAATCAGCATATCCGATTGCCGAATCAGTCATTCCGGACAGACTTGCTCCGTTTACAGGGGCATCATCCGTAAAAAAACAGTATAATTACAGACTCATAGGCTTAATCGCGGCTGTAATAGTAGTTATTGCCGGTGTTTTTATAGGTTTCAGTGTTCACGGTACCGCGTCGCTTAAAACAAAAATGACAGGTACATGGGCATCTGCCGGAAACATCATGACTACAGGCAAGCTCACCGTCACCGAAGATACTATAGCCTACAGTGAAACCTTTGGATTTATGGAGATGAACGGTCAGACAGCGCCTTACAAAGCGGTATCAAAGGATACTATTGAAATACATGGTATAAAGCACAAGGTAAGCTTTGACTCATCAAACAGCACGATGACAATCACTCCGGGAATTACAACGAACGGAACCGAGGTATGGTATTCAACATCCATGCAGAGTATTCCCGATCAAAATGATGAGCAGTATCAGGATAACGGCGGTTCTGCTTCCGACGATGTTCTGTAAAATATGCCTTTTACTGACACATTGGCCCTTTAATGTACAATTATCCATATAAGGAGGAATACCTATGAAATATAGGAAATTAGCCGGCGAGGACGTTTCGGTTCTCGGCTTCGGACTTATGCGTCTTCCCGTGCTTGACGGCGACGCAGGAAAAATAGATAAAGAAAAAACCTATGAAATGATGAAATACGCCATTGATAACGGCATCAATTATTTTGATACAGCATATGTCTATCACAACGAAAAAAGCGAGGTCATTGCCGGAGAAATACTTGAGGAACACGGTCTGAGGGACAAAATTAAAATTGCCACAAAGCTTCCGACATGGCTTATCAAAGAAGAAGCAGACGTCACAAGAATGCTTGATGAGCAGCTTGAAAGGCTTCGCACCAATCACATTGACTTTTATCTTTGCCATGCGCTTGACAGAGAAAGCTTTGACGATATTATTGTGAAATTTGATGTGCTGACAAAGCTGGAAAAAGCCAAAGCCGACGGAAAAATAAAGCATATCGGTTTTTCATTCCATGATGACCTTGACGCTTTTAAGCATATTCTTGACTCATATGATAAATGGGAGTTCTGCCAGATTCAGCTTAACTATATCAATACAGAGTACCAGGCGGGTCTTGAGGGACTTGAATATGCGTCAAAGGAAAAGGGACTTGGTGTTATCATTATGGAGCCGCTCTACGGCGGCAAGCTTGCCGACCCGTCCGTGCAGATCATAAAGGAGCTTCCCGCGGGCAAAACTCCGGTTGAAAGCGCGTTTGATTTCCTCTGGAGCCGTCCCGAGGTGCGCATTACCCTTTCGGGTATGGGTACCATGCAGCAGATGATGGATAACATTGAATATGCCTCACGAGCTGAAGTCGGTATGATGAGCGGCGCAGAGCTTGAATGTATGAAAAACGCAAAGCGCGTATTTGACACAATGGCGCTTGTACCGTGTACAAAGTGCGCATACTGTATGCCCTGCCCGTTCGGTGTAGATATTCCGGCAGTATACGAGGCATACAACAAAATCCCCGTTGCAAATATAGATAAGGCGAAGAAAATATATGCAGAAATTGACGGCAAGGCTGACAAATGCAAAAAGTGCGGCGCCTGCCAGAGAGTGTGTCCGCAGAATATCATGACACCTGCGCTTATGGGACAGATTCATGAAAAATTAAAAGCGTAAAATTTAGCGTGTCTGCCACGCGGCAGACACGCTGATATTATTCAAACCATTCATAAAGCTTCATTCTTTCACCGTACCGCTGCGCCTCATATTTTACGCGCGGCAGCTTCACGGTCTCTCTTATTCCGTATTTGGGATTATAGCCGAAAAGATTTATGTATTTCACAACATCACCGTTGTCATGGCTCATTCTGTCAAACACCATAAGCATTGCTTTTACATCATCAATCGCTCTGTGTGAATTTTCCACTATCCCATCCAGTCCGTAAAAGCTTATCGCATTCTCCAGCCTGTGCGGATATTCCTTTCTGTCCCGCAGAATAGTAAGCGTGTCTATAATATCTATTTTATTCCACGGTATTTTTCTGCCCTCTTTTTGAAAAAGATATTTTATAAAATTCATATCAAAATTGGCATTATGAGCAAGCAACAGGATTCTTTGCTTATTGAATAATTCCTCGTCAATAAACCTCGCAAGCTGACGGCGTTCTATTCCCTCATCAGCCAGCATTTCATCCGTTATATGCGTAAGCTTTACGATCTCTCTCGGAAGCCTGAAATGCACATTGACAAGAAAATCATGGCATTTTGCTCTTCCGCTTCGCTTTATGTCAATGCAGGCAAATTCTATAACCTCGTCGTCACGAAAATCAAGCCCCGTCGTTTCCACATCAAAAAATATTATGCTGTCATAATTATCAAGAAAGTATTTAAGTATCTGCATTTATTCTCTCCGGTTAAATCTCTTTCATTTCAAATATCACATCGGTAAGCAGCTTATATAGCTCTGTGTCCGCGCCCATAACACCGAGGTGCTTCTCAATCGTCATCATGTCGCCGCGCGCGGCGGGTCCGGTTATCGCGCCGCGTGTTCCGCAGGCTATTATATTATCCATATTATTGCGCATAAGCGGGATAAGCGCCTCATGCGCTTCCTCACGGGAAAAGCCGCAGCTTTCAAGATGCTGCTCCGCTCTTTCACACACCGCTACAACAAAGTTTGAGGCAAAGCACGCCGCAGCATGATATTCAGCCTTACAAGATTTATCTATTATTTTGTATTTGTTCCCTGTCTTATCAAGAAGCTTCGATATAACGCTTATAGCGTTTGCTCCGCCCTCTAAGGTGAAAAAGGCTTTTTTTATAGCGTCGGAAGATGTACTGCGGCTGTTGAAGGCAAGCATCGGATGTATTGAGCATACATTTTCATGCTTTGCGCCGTCAAACGCCTCCGATGTAAGCGAGCCGCTGCAATGGCAGATTATTTTGTTTTCAAGGTCAAGTCTCTTTATTTTCTGCCATACCTCAGAAATTGCCGCGTCCGTCACAGTCATAAAAATTATGCCGCTCCTTTTCACAAGCTCCTCCGCGCTGTAAAAATCAAAGCCGCTGTTTTCCTCTTTATGCCGCGAGGAAAACCCGCACACCTCAATCCCATTTCCGGCAAAATACGCCGCAAGACTCATTCCGCATTTTCCCGCGCCGATAAATCCGATTTTCATTTTATCATTCCTCATATTGTGATGGTATTTAAATTATACCACATCGCACCCTTGATTGCAACACGCAATTTCCGATATTATTTAAAACAACAACTTAATAAATTCAAAAATTCGCGTACCACTTATTGCGATACACGATTTTTCTTTGCCGTATTCATAAATATAATTGAAGCTATTACAAGCGCGATCCCTGTTACATTTACAGTTCCAAGTCTCTCGCCGCATACAAGAACTCCGAGAATTACCGCGACCACGGTTTCGGCGGAGGCATATACCGGGACTCTGCTGCTTTCGGTTATTTTTCTCACGCCGTTATAGTAGAATATGTACGCTATTGTCGTGGGTATCAGCGCGTACAGAAAGCCCCATACAAGCATACCCGTATTCAGATCAAAAGATGCTCCCATCGGCTTCAGAGAAACCGCAAGGAACGCCGCGGCAAACAGATAGCTGTAGGTGCTCATAACAAAGGTGTGAGTCTTGTTTCCCACAATTCTGCCGAATATCGCCGTAAGAGAATAGCAGAAGCCCGCCAGCGCGCCGAAAAGTATTCCTATTGCAGACATTCCTTCAAGAGAAAGCTTTCCTCCCGTTACAGCTATGATACAGCCGAATACATTGACGGCGAGCGCAATTCCCTTTTTCACCGTTATCTTTTCCGAAAACAGAATAACCGATGTGACGGCAGTAAATACCGGAGCGATATTAAGCAGCACCGCGCTTATCGCAACACCTGTTTTCACTACTGCAAGACTGTAGAACACGTTGTATATTCCGTGACATACCAGACCAAGCAAGGCGCATGATACAAGCGTTGCGAAATCCACCTTTAAAGCCTTTATTCCGAATTTGGTTATTGTTATGACAAGCATTATAAGAAACGCAAAGGTCATCCGCAAAAAGCTAATGAGCGCCGAATCCGCGCCGCAGTTATTGAGCTGAACAATGAACAGTCCTATCGTTCCCCATATTGCTCCGCCAGCAAATACCTCTAAGGCTCCTATGTTTTCCTTACTAAACTTACTTTTCAACCTTCTCTTCTCCTATAATTCTCTTTAAGAACGGAATTAACATACAGCCCGCCGCATTGCCCGTTACGACAAGGAGGAAATACAGAGACGCATGAACCGCACCGGCGCAGCCGCTTATAAAGAAATATGCCAGATCCGCAACACTGTGGTTAAAGCCGCATGTGATAAATACCATAACAGGCAGAACAACAATAAATAATGCGCCTATATGATTCCCTTTTTCAGAAGCCTTTTTATTCCCTTCAACAGCAGTATACATCAGCACACCGCAGAATACTGCAAGAATGAATATACTCAGCGGACTGTCGGTGAATTTCCCCTGCATAACCGCCGCAGCTTTCTCCGTTAAAGTCCCTCCGAGCTTAGTCATTCTCAGAAGCGTTCCGCCTGCCGCCGTTCCAAGCGCATTGCCCAGGAATGCAGACAAGACCTCAATTATATACTTCGGAGGCTTAACCGCCATATATCCAGCCTTGCCCGTATAAAGAGCAAGTCTGAAGGTTATTATTGCAAAAAGTCCAAGGCTGAACATAAACGCTCCCGCAATTTTATTATCACATGATAGGTATACCGCGCATCCCACGCTGAGAAAAATTCCCGCTATGATACCGTTTATCACCGTTGCCGCATACTTATTCTTCATTTCATTCACCTATTCGATATTTTTTGCCAGAAATACAGATATATTATATTCTATAACAGAGCTTTTGTCAAGCACCACATAATTATCTCCATATTTAAAAATTTAGCTTTCATTTTTCGTTCAAATGGTGTATAATTAGATTATAACATATTTATTATATGCTTTTGACTAAGTTTTCTATAGTCAATGCAATGAAGAAAATTTAGTCAAAAAAGGTCTTAACCGCTTACATTAAGTACGATTAAAATACAGGGTACTTAATGCAAGCTATATAGGAGAAAATACATGGAAAAATATCTTGACGAAAGCTTATCTATAGATGAAAGAGCAGAGGATCTGCTCTTAAGACTTACAATTGAAGAAAAAGCGGCTCAAATGATACATTATGCGGCAGGAGTTGAGCGCCTGGGCATACCGGGCTATAACTGGTGGAATGAAACCTTACACGGTGTTGCCCGCGCGGGTACCGCAACTGTATTTCCGCAGTGTATCGGACTTGCCGCCTCCTTTGATACGGAGCTTGTACATGACGTTGCCGATATATGCTCGACGGAGGGGCGCGCAAAGCACGCCGAAAGCGCAAAGCGCAAGGACTATGACTTATATAAAAATCTCACATACTGGACACCCAACATAAATATATTCCGTGACCCGCGCTGGGGGCGCGGACATGAAACCTACGGCGAGGACCCGTATCTTACAACGCAGATGGGACTTGCATTCGTAGACGGCTTACAGGGAAACAGCCAGCATCTCAAAGCCGCCGCGTGCGCAAAGCATTTTGCGGTACACAGCGGGCCTGAAGCGCTGCGCCATGAGTTTAATGCAGAGGCTTCGGCAAAGGATATGCGCGAA
>JBJEIV010000385.1:0-1514 GCA_051877395.1 Candidatus Ornithomonoglobus sp. | reverse complement strand
CCTCCTTGATATTTTATTACTCATCCTTCAGCACCCCTTTCCCATAAAGAAGCTGGTCAATCAGATTTGCTATGCTGAATGCGTCATCCTTAATATCATCAGGATATTCAAGTCTTACGCTCTGAGTGTTTTTTATCTCCTCCGCAAACACCTCAAGCGCTTCCGTATCGGTTCCGCTGCCGGGAACTATTCTTATATTCGTAATTTTTCCGTTTTCAACGGTGACGATCGGATAGACCTGCGCATAAAGGGAAATTCCCTCGGGAGCATAAACCTCGCCGCTTTCCTCCTTTGCGGCTGCCTGTGTGGTAACGGCATTCTCGATCGCGGAAATAATCCCCGCCGATGAAACCGTCGCGCCCGAAACCGTGTCAATTTCACCAAGACTGTCCGCGCTCAGCTTACCGGAGGAAATTCCCTCAAAAGCCTTATCGTACAGATCCCTGTCTGTTGACGACATCGGTATTCTGAGAGTTCTATCCGTTATTGACAAGATATTTCCGTCCTGTATCTGCACATCCAGATCTATCATATAATTTATATTTTTTGTAAGACACTGCGCGCTTCCTCTGTATATTCCGTCTGCAATAGCGGGCTTTTCCGTTTCAACGGGCTGCGCGGTAGGCGGATTTTGCGGATAGCTTTTAAGAGCCGCGTCAACGGCGTCCATAATGGCATATGACGAGCAGGTCGCGCCGGATACAGCGTCAACAGCGGTTGACTGTTTTTTTATGATCTGCTTTATAACCGAGGACGCCTTCTTCAGAAATGACGCGTTTGTGCTGCTCGTTGGTTTCCCGGATTTTTCATAGCCGGCAATATCGTTTATTTCTGTTATTTTTCCGTCCTCCGTCACAACAGTGAGCCGTACAATATATTCCGAAAAATCCAGCCATTCGTCAGGCGTGCAGTATGCCTCCCCATTATATATAAGAGTTGGTTTAACCTGTGTCACCCGAACAGCATCGCAGAGTGGACGCATATTGCTGTCCCAGCAGAACAGCCGTATCTCGGCGCCCTCTGAGGGAAAGCTGTAGGTAAGTGATTTACCAAGCGACAGCGCTTTAAGAGCGCTGTTCTCATACACCGCGATACACACTATATCTCCCTCTGCCTCGGCTGTTATGGTGTGTTCACCGGCAGTTACGGCCGTATCTCCCGAGATTGCGGTTTTATCCGCGAAGAGGAGCGGCGTCTCCGCCATTACTCTCACTGTCCAAAATGTGAGCTGCATACACAGCAGCAGTGTCATTATTTTAGTTATTCTGTTTAAGCATAAAGTCATTATCTGCTCCTATCTGTTTATAACCGAATACTCGCGTGGACTTTCAAATATATCCTCTATTCCTTCGGTAATCAGAATTCTGTTATCATCAGTTACAAAAATTACGTCAAAGCCGCTGTGTGTTCTCCAGTATTCCGCTGCCGCATCCGGTCCCATCACAAACAGCGCTGTTGACAGTCCATCCGCCAGCGTTCCGTCTGAGCTTATAATCGATACGGATTTAAGTCCG
>JBJEIV010000384.1:0-7232 GCA_051877395.1 Candidatus Ornithomonoglobus sp. | reverse complement strand
AAGTGAATTTACTATTGAAGTAAATGCGCCGCCGACAACAATACCTACAGCCATGTCAACTACATTTCCCTTCGCTATAAATTCCTTAAACTCTCCTATAAATTTCATTTGTAGATTTTCCTCCTATAGCAGAATTATTAACATGATATCATATTTACTATATTATGTCAAGCATTCACCGTAAAATCTGTCAAATTACCATTTGACAAACAACTCTCAAAGGATTATAATAATTTTTGATTATAAAAAAGAAAAGAGATAATGACAATGAAAAAGGAAATGGATATGCTGGGAGGCTCTCTGTGGGATAAAATACTGATATTTGCTCTCCCATTGGCGGCGAGCAGTATCTTGCAGCAGTTGTTTAATTCAGCGGATATAGCTATTGTCGGACGCTTTGTCGGAAGCCAGGCGCTTGCGGCAGTCGGCAGCAACGGACCTATTGTGAATCTTCTGATAAACATCTTCGTTGGTATTTCCGTAGGCGCAAATGTGGTTATTTCGCGTCTTATCGGCGCGGGCAGAACAAGGCGTATAAGCGCGGCGGTACATACAGCAATCGTGGTTGCGGTTATTTCGGGCATCTTTGTCGCCTGTGTCGGTCTGGCAATCACCCGCCCTGTTTTACAGCTCATATCAACGCCGGATGATATAATTGACCTCTCAACAACATATCTTAGAATATACTTTCTCGGAATGCCGTTTCTAATGCTGTATAACTTCAGCGCGGCAATACTCCGCAGCCGCGGCGATACAAAGCGTCCGCTTATCTGCCTCACAGCTTCGGGAATTGTAAACGTGATCCTGAATCTGTTCTTTGTAATCGTTCTCGGCATGGGTGTTGCCGGAGTTGCATTTGCGACGGTAATATCACAGTTTATAAGCGCGGCGCTGCTTGTATTCTTCCTCACCCGCGAGGATGAGCCGCTTAAACTCAGAATAAGTCTGCTAAGGATTGATTTTTCAATACTTAAGGATATACTGCGTATCGGTGTTCCGGCAGGACTTCAGACCATGGTGTTCTCGCTGTCAAATTTATGTATACAGTCATCGGTAAACAGTCTCGGCTCAACGGTTGTCGCGGCATCGAGCGCGTCAATAAACCTTGAGATATACGCGTATTATATGCTCTGCGCCTTTGACCAGACTGCAGTAACCTTTACGGGGCAGAACTACGGCGCGGGAAATATGAAGCGCTGCTCAGCGGTAATGCGCAGCTGTATACTCCTGGGATTTATATGCACAGGAGCGATATGTCTGGCATTTATCCTCTTTGGCGGATCAATCTTAAAGCTTTATTCTACAGATTCAGAGATTATCAGCCTTGCGTTTTACAGACTGAGGATCATTATGGCATTTGAGGTTGTAAACATGGCGCTTGAAGTATTTTCCGGCTCAATGAGAGGACTTGGTTACTCCCTCATTCCGGCTCTGATTTCAATAGCGGGCATATGCGGTATACGTATTCTCTGGGTATTTACCGTATTCCGTTTATATCCCGTATTCGGGACCCTTGTCGCGATATATCCGATAAGCTGGATCATCACCGCGGCTGCAATTGCTGCTGCATATGTAAGCGTAAGACGAAAAGCCGCCCAGAAATTAATCGCAGATAATAAATAACACTAAAAACGCAAACAGCAGCTGTATCAGCTTGATACAGCCGCTGTTAATATTATGTTGGCATCGGGACATTGATGTCATACTTTTTATCATAGTATTTAAACGAATCAAGATATTCCGCATTCCTTATCTCACGGATATCCTTAGGATAGCCTGAGCTGTTAAACGCCTGTGTCTCAAGCTTATCCACGGCAACCGCTATATTTGAGCAGTGCGCGCTTATTCTCTCGACAAAGGAAAGAATGTCATTGAACGGTGTTCCGTCGGCAAGAACACATACTCCCTCACGGAGACGGTCTATGTGCTGCTCCTTTATATCATCGCACATAATGTCGATGACCTCTCTTAGCGGCTCAACCTTCTTTATTTTTGCAAAGTCGTTTTCAACAAATCCGTCAACCACAAGGTCAACTATCTCCTTTGTAGCCTCGGCAAGGATCCCTAACTGGAACCGCGCCTTTGCTGAAAACTCAATTTTTCTTTCAGCAAGCTCGCTTGCAATAAAGCCGATATTGACAGCATAGTCGCTGAGTGACTCAAAGTCGCTTATTGTATAGAGCAGCTTTGAAACCTTTTGCTTCTCCGCAGGAGTAAGCTTTCTTACCGTCAGCTTCATAAGATATGTACAGAGCCTGTCCTCATACTTGTCCACCAATGCCTCTGTGACCTTAACCTTGTTAAATATCACTTCATCAAACTCAGTAAGCAGCCCCAGTGCGCGGTAAACCGCCTTTCTCGAACGCTTTGCAACATCATTCATAACAGTCTGTGTCTGTGTGATTGCAAGTATTGGATAATTAAGGAAGCGTTCTTCAAGCAGGCTGAAATCTGCCTGATTTTCCTTATCCTCCTCAGTATCCTTGATAAGCCAGAACACAAGCTTTTCAAGCAGCTTCATAAACGGCAGCAATGCAAACATTGTGGCCATACGGAATGCTGTGTTAAGAAATGCAACGCTTACCGGAGACATGACCATATCCATAAATTTAAAATGAACAAATGCATTCACCGAATAGAATACTATTGACCAGATAAGCATACCGAAGGTATCATTTAAAAGATAGATAAGCGCTGTTCTCTTACCGTTCTTGTTTGTACCGATTGCCGAAAGAAGAACCGGACATGATGCGCCTATACCGATACCCATTATAATCGGCAGAGCAACAGCAAAGGAAATATTGCCCGTTGCTGAAAGCGCCTGAATAACGCCGACAGAAGCCGACGCGCTCTGGAGCACCACGGTAAGAAGAATACCGGCGATAATGCCAAGCACGGGATTTGAGAACATCGTGATCATATTAACGAAAATCTCATTCTCCTTTAAAGGAGCAACCGACCCGCTCATCATCTGCATACCTGTCATAAGTATAGCAAAACCAAGCATGATATCCGCAACACTGCGGTACGCGCTTTTCTTTGATGCCATTTTTATAACAATCCCGATAATAGCAATTATTGCCGAAATTGTCGCTGTAGAAAGAATTGATGCAATGCCGTTCGAGCCGTCGATATACGACAGACAGAGAATCCAGCCGGTAATACTTGTACCGATATTCGCGCCCATGATGATACCGATCGCCTGAGCAACCTTCATCATACCCGAATTAACAAAGCCCACTATCATTACCGTTGTCGCGCCTGATGACTGAATAATCGCCGTAACAACGGCGCCAAGCAGAATACCCTTGACGGGCGTATTCGTAAGCTTGTACAAAATAGTCTCCATCTTGTTTCCCGCAACCTTTTTAAGGCTGTCTCCCATAAGAGCCATACCGAAAAGGAACAGAGCGACACCACAAAGCAATGATAAAACAGTTGATATACCCATAGATAGCCTCCACCTCGCTATATTTTTGTGGTAATTTCATTATTCAATTTTAAAATACCTCGTGTCTCACCGGACAAACTTCCACCTTTACCGGTTAAAACACACATAAGCGAAAATCCCCGATTCCCACCCATTATATATATTATACCTAAAACCGCCCTTAATGTCAAGATAAAGTATCCTAAACCTGTCAAAAATTTCTTAATTCACCAACCCGTAATAAAAACTCTGAGGCAGAACCGACAGATCGCTTTCATCATTAAGTCCGGGCAGAGCTAATGTGCCGGTCAGTTCAAGCTCCTCCTGCATCGCGTAGTAATCATGGGCGCGCTGTGTGAGATATTCATTTATATTTTCTCCTGTTATATGTATTCCGTAGCCATATGGATCATAGCCGTAAATACTTGCAAGCTCCACCCATGAAATTGTGTCAAGGTGGTGGTTGCCTGTATAGAAATTATATGGGTTATTGTTTATATCACAGAAATAGCTGAAATCATAGAAATCCGTAATCTCACATATATTCCGCAGATACTCCCAATATTCTGGACACTCATATTTGGCGCGCTCAATAATTGATACGCCGCCTATAACAACCGTAAGCTCAATGCCGTTATCATCACAAAGCCTCTTTATGTTTTCAAGATGTGTGATGTTGTCCTCCAAATAAGGCAGCCGCTTATCCTTTCTGAAAATATCCTCAAAGGTATATCCGTAGAACGCCATTGTGTGATCGTCACACCAGCTTAGCTTAGCGCTGTCGCCCTTATCTGAAATCTTCTCATAATATGATCTCAGACCGGTAATGTTTGCAGAGCCCATACGCGCCTCACCGACCCAGTCCCCTCTCGGAAGATCCATATAGTCAGCAATATTTGTATTATTTTCATTCTCCGTGCTTGTCCCCTTATGGCTTGTTGCTTTGAAGCGTTCCTCAAGGGACGGCGCGCCCACATAAAACAGCTTATTAAAGGAATCACCTATATTGCAGAAAAGGTAATACGCATAATCCTTTAATTCACATTCCCCTTTAAGCAGCGCCGGAACTCTGTTATTGATATCCGGCTGCACTCCCGTATAGGTTTCAACACCGCTGAAATGCAGCAGCACATGCTTTATTCCCTGATGCCGAACTGCATAATCGATTATATTCTCATAATATTCAAAATTACCGTTTGCCGCGGTACATGACAGATAATTCATTCCCGTATAATATTTAAGCAGCTCCCCCGAAAGAGGTCTTGCCTTTGAACCGCCTACGATTATTCCGTCATAGGTTCCCGCAGGATTATTCCTTATACTGTACGCCGCAAGCATTCTCTCATTTATTTCTCCGTCATCATAATCAGCCTTTGTGATAACTCCCGTTCTGACGCGGAAAAATTCATGAATATCCATATACCAGTTAAAGCCTGCCATAAGGATAACACCTCCGAGAGCAATTGCAAGGAAGCTTGTAATTAAATTTTTATTCATATATACGCCTCCTTAAAACTGAAAATAGAGGAATGAAGCTACCTTATTCATCGACATGAGGCAGATGGCAAACAGCGCCGCCGAGCCTGCCATCATAAGGTATGCGTGCTTGTTTCCGCTTTCAAGACATTGCGTAAAGCTTTCGCGTATTCTGCCCGAATTGGGCGCAAACCAGCATATTATTATTCCTATCGCAAGCGTTATGATATATACGGGATATGCGCTGCCGTCATAGAGTGAAACCGAGCCGAAGTTCACAAGACCCTTCATTACCTGCCATGCGGCGGAAAATGATGACGATACAAAAAGTATTCTGCACAGAACAACCCCAATACATGTCAGAGGGAACGAAACAAATGCGGGCCACGACTTTCCTTTTCTCGCCATAGCCGAGGCTGTACACACAAAAATACCGTTTACAAGTCCCCACACAACAAATGTCCATCCGGCTCCGTGCCAGAATCCCGAAACAAAAAATGTAACCATAGTCGCGGCATAGTAGCCATGCAGGCGTCTGTTCTTATCGTACCAGCTGCGAAATATGTAAGCGCTCAAAAACCTCGAAAGCGTGATATGCCATCTCCTCCAATAATCCTGGAAATTTCTCGCCTTATACGGTGAATTAAAATTAGCGGGAAGCTCAATATTAAAAAACAATCCGAGTCCGACTGCCATATCCGCATATGAGGACAGGTCAAAATAGTATGAAATCGTATATGAAATTGAATATATCCATGATGAAATTATATCAGGTGTGCCGGATATATTGTTAAAGAAATCCGCTGCAAGCTCTGTAAGCGGATCGGCAAGAAGAATTTTCTTGACGCAGCCCATTGAAAACATGAGTATTCCTATACATATGTTTTTGGTATTGATCCTCTGGTTATCCGAATTTGCAAACTGAGGAACCGCCTCACTGTGGTGGATAATCGGTCCCACAATAAGCTGCGGAAAGAAGGTTATGAACATAAGATAGTCCAGAATATCATAGTCCCGCGTAAGCCCGCGGTATGAATCCACGAGATACGCGATAAGCTGAAACGTAAAAAACGAAATGCCTATCGGGAGTATAATATTTTTCAGAGGCATATTCATTCCCGTAACCAGATTAAAATTCTCGATAAAGAAATCGGTATATTTATAGTACCCGAGCAGAGCAACATTCGCCAGAATCCCCACCGCTAGCAAAAGCTTTTTCTGTATTCCTTTTCCCTCATCCTCTGCAAGTCTGCCTATAGAGCTGCCAAAAACGAAGTTGCCAAAAATACTCATAACAAACATCGGAAAAAAACGCAGATCCCCAAGCGCGTAAAACACAAGCGATGCCGCCACGAGCCATATTTTCATAAATATGTTCTGCTTCAGTTTTCCCAAAATAAAATAACCCGCAAAGGTAATCGGGAAGAAGCAAAAAATAAATTTGTAGGTTGAAAATATCATCCTGTAATTCCTTTCCTTTCAAAATACCTGACTATTCTACCACAAATTCCGGCAGCAGTCAACAAAAAAACAGGATAAACTTTCAAAATTATTGTTTGGCGACCCATTTTCCTCGCCTCCCTCTTTGAGGTACTCCAAGCGGCGGCAAAGCCGCCGTTGGTCCGTTCGTGATTTCCACGAACGGAAGCGGGAGGTGGGCGCCGTCAGGCGCTCGGAGGGAGTAATCGGGACGTAAATTTGGGATAAAACCACACTTTCGCGCCCGCATTCTCCCCCTTGCCGCTTCGCGGCGTTCCCCCTCTCGGAGGGGGACAAGATTACGCCCCTAAACAATAATCTAAATCTGAACTCTTGCAGATTTGTCGCTTATTGTACCAAATTCAATATATTCTGTCTCAGAGTTGACGTTGTTGAATTCGGATAGCTTATTACTATAAGATCATCAAACTGTGCAACCTCGTCATAGAAGGTACGGATTTTGAACTCCTCGTTGTGTCCGCCGAAGCCGTTGAAATTACGCGGATCAACAATGTATATATCCTGGTAATTGTTAAGCAGCCACGGAGCAAACGCGTTTCCGAAGGACTCCTTGATCACCATAACGCTTCTGCCGTTATTGAGATTTGTCTGGTAATGTATCAAAGGCATATCTCCGCCGAGGAAGGTGGTATATGCGTTATCATCAAGCTTTATCGCGGGCCAGTTGTCTGCCGCCAGCTCCTGCATGCGCATATCATCATATACCCAGCCGCTGTATTCCGTCTTGGGTATAAATCTTTCGAGCAGCTCCGGATGCGCGCCTAATATATCCGCGCCGGGTGTGCCGCTCAGCTCATTCATCCACGAACCAAGGAACCCGTCATAG